>DRPO01000525.1 GCA_011330835.1 Gammaproteobacteria bacterium
CGAAACCGCGCGCATGATCGTGCGTCAACCCCTGGAAGCCACCGAAAACGAGAAGAGCTTCAATATCAACGCCACGGTCAAGGGCGGCGGCCCCAGCGGCCAGGCTGGCGCGATTCGCCTCGGCATCGCCCGCGCGCTGCTGGAGTACGACGAAGGTCTGCGGGGCGACTTGCGCCGCGCCGGCCTGTTGACCCGCGATGCGCGCCGCGTGGAGCGCAAGAAGGTGGGTCTGCGCAAGGCGCGTCGGGCGGTGCAGTTCTCGAAGCGCTGATCTTTGGATTACCCCCGGAAAAGGCGGCCATTGGCCGCCTTTTTTTGTGGATCCCGGCGTTCGCCGGGATGACGAGATTTATGGGGATGACGAGATTTGTGCCGCATCATCACGAATTATCGGGTGGCGATCTTGCGTGACCCCCTTGCCGGCAGGGATGCCGGCGTTCCCCGTAGCGTCAACGCCGTCATCCCGGTGAACGCCGGGATCCAGAACCCCGTGAACCGGGTCGGCTGGCGCCACCAGGCTTTCGCCTGCGCCGCGCGGGTCGGAGGCGGCGTGGGTGTGGCCGGTTCGCTTGTCGAGGATGACGACCTGCATGTCGCCGGGAACCCATTGGAAGGGTTTGAGCGCATGGCCCATTTTCTCCAGCTTGGCGCGGGCGGCGGGGGAGATCGCGCCTTCTTCGTATTCGATCACGTCGGGCAGGTATTGGTGGTGAAAGCGACGCAGCGCGACCATGTCTTCGGCGCTGGCGCCCTGGTCGAAGGCGAGTGTGGCCAGCAGCGCCATGGTGATGATGCGGCTGCCGCCGGGGGTGCCGAGGATGGCGATGCGGTTCGGGCTCTCCAGAAACGTGGGGGTCATCGACGAGAGCATGCGCTTGCCGGGCGCGATGGCGTTGGCCTGGCCGCCGACCAGGCCGTAGACGTTGGGCGCGCCGGGCTTGGCCGAGAAGTCGTCCATTTCATCGTTGAGCAATACGCCGGTTCCCGGCGCTACGAAGCCCGAGCCGAAGGGGTAGTTGATCGAGAGCGTGGCGGCGACGCGGTTGCCCTGGCGGTCGATGATGGAGAAGTGGGTGGTGTCTCGCCCCACGGAGGCGTCGGCGGGCGCGGCCTTGAGGTCGGCGCTGGGGGTGGCCTTGTCGGGATGGATGGTTTTTCGCAGCGCCCTGGCGTGGTCGGCGGAGAGTAGTCGCTTGACGGGGACCGGGACGAAGTCGGGGTCGCCAAGGTATTCGGCCCGGTCCCGGTAGGCGCGTCGCATGGTTTCGACGATGGCGTGAACCAGCCCGGCCTCGTCGAGGCCGGCGAGTTTCATGCCTTGCAACTGGTTGAGCATTTCCATCAGCACGATGCCGCCGGAGGAGGGCAGCGAGGCGGCGGTGACGCGCAGGTCGCGGTAGCGCCCGACCACGGGTTCGCGCTCGACGATTCGGTAGTCGCTCAGGTCTTTCTGGGTCCAGATCCCACCCGCCTTGCGGACGCCTTCGACCAGGCGGCGGGCGGTTTTTCCGGCGTAGAAGCCGTCGCGCCCCTGGTGGCCCAGCCGCCAAAGCGTTTCGGCCAGTTCGGGCTGGCGGATCAGTTCGCCTTCATCGGGCGCCGCGCCGTGACGCAGGAAGATGTTGGTCGCGCTGCCGCCGCGACGCAGCGCTTCGAGGCGAAAAGCCGCCATGCGCCGGAACCGGGCATCCACGGGGAAGCCTTCCCGGGCCAGGCGGATGGCGGGCGCGAGGGAGCGGGACAGCGGCAGTTGGCCGTACCGCTCGGCGATGTGCGCCAGCGCCGCCGGTTCTCCGGGGATGCCGGCGGCCAGCGGGCCGTCGATGGAGCGTCCCTCGATGATCTCGCCGCGTTCGTCCAGGTACATGTCGCGGCGGGCCGCCAGCGGGGCCTTTTCGCGCCCGTCGATCATCACGTCCTCGCCGCTGTCGGCCCGGTGCAGCAGCCAGAAGCCTCCGCCGCCGAGTCCGGAAGACTGGGGCTCGACCACGGCCAGCGCCGCGGAGACGGCGACGGCGGCGTCGAAGGCGTTGCCGCCCTGGGCGAGAATTTGCATGCCGGCCTCGGTCGCCAGCGGATGCGCGCTGGCGATGGCAGGCTGGACGCCAGCCGCCGGGGAGATTGCCGGATTGAAAACCAGCAGCGCAAAAAAGGCTCCCTTGAGGAGCCTTTTGAGCAGATTCAAACGCTTCGGGGACGCTGGCTCAACCATCCGGGTACATCCGCTTGTACTTCGCCATCAGTTCATCCTTGGTCTCTTCATGGTCGGGGTCATGCGGGATGCATTCCACCGGGCAGACTTCGACGCACTGGGGCTCGGCGTAGTGTCCCACGCATTCCGTGCATTTGTCCGGGTCGATCTCGTAGATTTCGTCGCCCATGTAAATGGCTTCATTCGGGCATTCGGGTTCACAGACGTCGCAGTTGATGCATTCGTCGGTAATCATCATTGCCATAGCAGTTTCACCTAGTCAGTTTTCAATCGTTTCAGAGCTTCGCTGACGCGCGCATCAACGAAATGTGACACATCGCCCCCCAGCCTGGCAATCTCCTTGACCAGACTGGAAGAAATAAAGGCGTGCTGTTCCGAAGGCGTGAGAAACAGGGTCTCGATGCCGGGAGCCAGGTTGCGATTCATGCTGGCGAGCTGGAATTCGTACTCGAAGTCGGAGACGGCGCGTAAACCCCGGAGAATGGCCCGGGCGCCCCGTTCGCGGGCGAAATCCACTGTCAGCCCTTCGAACGCGCTGACTTCCACATTGTCGATATCCGCTACCGCGGCCTCCACCAGCGCCACCCGTTCCGCCAGCTCGAAACTGGGGGTTTTGCGAATACTGGCCGCCACGCCCACGATCACCCGGTCGCACAATGTGGTGGCCCGTCTCACCAGGTCGGTATGACCGTTGGTGATCGGGTCGAAGGTGCCGGGGTAGAGAACGATCACTTGATGGCTCCAACCTCCCCGAGCAACAGGGATTCGCTTTGCATGCCTTCGGGGATCTGCAATCCCATCAGTTCCAGCACGGTTGGAGCCACGTTCGCCAGTCCGCCAGCGGTCTCCAGCTTCCAGAAGGACGGATCGACCACCAGCAGCGGCACGGGATACGGCGTGTGCTGGGTGTGAGGATCGCCGGTGAACGGATCGACATACTCGTCGCAGTTGCCGTGATCGGCCGTCAGCACCACGGAATAATCGTGTTCGACGGCGGCGTCCAGCACCCGGCCAACTTCCGCGTCCATGACCTCGACCGCCTTGATGATCGCCTCCGGGATGGCGGTATGGCCGACCATGTCGCCATTGGCGAAATTGACCAGAATAAAGCCATATTCACCAGACTCGATCGCGCCAATGGTCGCGTCCGCCACCTCGGCGGCGCTCATTTCCGGCGCCTGGTCATAGGTATCCACCGCCGGGGAAGCGATCATCATGCGCTCCTCGCCGGCGTAGGGCTCTTCCCGACCGCCATTGAAAAAATAGGTGACATGGGCGTACTTCTCGGTTTCCGCGCAGTGAAACTGCTTGTAACCGGCAAAACTCACTGCCTTCGTGAGTGTTATCTTGGGGCGCTCGGGCGGAAACACAATGGGCGCCAGCAGCTTGGTGTCGTACTCGGTCAGACAGGTGAGGTCGACCGGCTCGAAATCTCCCCGATCGAAATAGTCGAAATGCTCGAAGGCCAGCGCCTCGGACAACTGCCGGGGCCGGTCGTTGCGGAAATTGAAAAACACCACCGGATCGCCAGGCTGGATCGTTTCGGCGTCCTTGACGATCATCGGTTCCAGGAACTCGTCGGTGATGCCGCGATCATAGCAGTCCATGATTCCGGTCGAGACATCGTCGATCAGGTTGCCCACGCCATTGATGATCAGATCCCAGGCTACTTTGGTACGCTCCCAACGGCGATCCCGATCCATCGCATAATAGCGCCCGACCACCGTCGCGATATGTCCGCCCGCCTTGTCGAGCCGTTTTTGCAGCGGCGGCAGGTATTTCAACGCGGACTGCGGCGCGGTGTCCCGGCCATCGGCAATCATGTGCAACACCGGCGTCACATCGTTCTTGCGGCACATCTTGATCATCGCCGCCAGATGCTCGCAATGGCTGTGTACCCCGCCGTCGGAAACCAGCCCCAGCAGGTGCAGTGGCCGCTTGGCCTCGAAAGCCTGGTGAATCGCGTCCAGCAACACGGTGTTTTCGAAAAAGCTGCCATCCTTGATGGCGTCGTCGATACGCACCAGGTCCTGGCGCAGAATCGAGCCGCAACCCAGAATGGTGTGTCCCACCTCGGAATTGCCAAACTGCCCCGTCGGCAAACCGACATGACGCCCGGAAGCCGCGATCGCGCAATGGGCGTACTTGCCGAAATACTCATCCAGACGCGGCGTATTCGCCTCGTAAACCGCGTTGAATTTCTTGCTGGGATTGAGGCCGAACCCGTCGAGAACAATCAAAACGGTGCTGCGGCGTGGAACGTGACGTTTTCCCTTCATAGGATCTGATTCAATCGATTGACTGGAGGAATAGTATGGAAGTCGGTGAATGGCCGGCGGATTCTATCCCGGATGGGGCCTCAATACCATTTCATCCCCGAATGCGCGAGGAGCGCCGCCATCTCCGTCGGCAAGGCGTTGGAGCCATCGATATGGCCGGTTCTATTTTTCCCCGTCGGGCTGATCGTCGTCCTTGTCGTCGCCGACGTCTTCCTCTCCGGCGGCTTCTTCCTCGGCCTCCTCGATGGCCTTTAGCTCCTCTTCCATCTCCTCGTCGGTCATCGGGCGCCAGGCGTCCTCGTCGATGAGGGCCTGGGCCACCGCGCTCTCGCGAGGGCTGGCCTGGCTCGCGCCAGCCGCCGCGGCTTCGCCGCCGATGTCGCGGGTTTCCTCGTCCTTCTCCGGGGTGGCGAGAAAGCGGCTGGCGAGCAGTCCCAGCTCGAACAGCATCCATATTGGAATCGCCAGCATAATCTGGGAGACGACATCCGGCGGCGTCAGCAACATGCCGACCACGAACGCCGCGACGACGATGTAGGGGCGCATGCCCGACAGTTTTTCCGCTGTGGTGACTCCGGTCATGATCAGTAGCACGGTGGCGACCGGCACTTCAAAAGAGATCCCGAAGGCGAGAAACAGCGTCACCACGAAATCCAGGTAACGATTGATGTCCGTCATCACCTCGACGCCTTCCGGCGCGATGCTGGTGAAGAAGCCGAACACCAGGGGGAACACCACGTAGTAGGCGAACGCCATGCCGAGGTAGAACAGGATGACGCTGGAGACCAGCAGCGGCATGGCGATGCGCTTTTCGTGGCGATACAGCCCCGGCGCGACGAACGACCAGGCCTGGTGCAGGATCACGGGGATGGTCAGCACCACCGACAACATCAGCACCAGCTTGAAGGGCGCCAGAAACGGGGAGGCCACGTCGATCGCGATCATCGAGCTGCCTTCCGGCAGATGCTCGGTCAACGGCCCGGAGAGAAAGGTATAGATCTGGTTGGAAAACGGGAACAGACAGGCGAAGACCACGCCGATGGCGATCACCATTCGCAACAGGCGATCGCGGAGCTCCACCAGGTGACTGAGGAACCCCATTTCTTTCTGGGTATCGTCCTCCTCCGGAGAATGTTCAGCCATTAGTCCTCTCTGGGCGTCTTGTCAGGGGCGGGTTTCGATTGGGGCGTCGCATCGGGCTTGTCGGCGGCGTCCGGCGTTTCCGGCCTGGCCTTGAGCAGATATTCCGTCTCCTTGACGGCGCCGACGACCTGATCTTTCTGGCTCGTCAGCATATTCCTCAACTCCTTGATTTCGCTGCTTTGTTCGCTGAGCATCCGCTCCAGTTCGTCGGTGCGGAACTCCCGCTCGATATCCGAGCGCACGCTGGCGATGTAGCGGCGCGCGCGGCCCACCCAGAAACCGACCTTGCGGGCAACCACGGGCAAACGCTCCGGACCAAGGATCAGGAGCGCCAGCACGGCAATGACCACCATTTCCCAGAAACCGGGATCGAACACGGGTAGCGGCCCGAATCAGCAACGACAGCCCGAAAAGGGGCTAGACGTCGTTCTTTTGCTTGCCGGCGACTTCGCCCTCGACAACCTTTTTGGCCTCGTCGGCCTCAAGATGCTTGGGCTTGGTCGGCTCCTCGGAACCATCCGCCATGGATTTCTTGAAACTCTTGATGGCGCTACCCAGATCGCCACCCACATTCTTGAGTCGCTTGGTGCCGAAAATCATCACAACGATGAGCAAGATCAGCAACAATGACCAGGGACTAATACCGCCAAAACCCATATTGAACTCCTAAGTTAGTGAAATGCCGCGCATCAACGAGCCGTTTCCGGAGCGCGGGACGCCTTCTCCACATGCCCAGAGACACCGAATCGCCGCGCCAGTTCCGCCAATACCTGCTCGGGCCGCAAGCCTTGCTGCGCCAGCAGCACCAGCGTATGGAACCACAGATCCGCCGTCTCGTAGACAATCTTGTCGGCGACGCCATCCTTTGCCGCCATGACCGTCTCCGTGGCCTCTTCGCCGATTTTCTTCAGAATCTTGTCGAGACCGGCGGCGTACAGGCTGGCCACATAGGATTCATCGGCGCTGGACTGTTTGCGGCTTTCGAGCACATCCGCCAGACGGGAAAGAATATCATCGGACATGCCTCATTCTACCACGACAGCGCGGATGCGTTCCTCCAGTTCCCCCAGGGACCGACAATCGCCGATCGCGCGCGCCGACAGCAGCTCGACGAGCTTGCCGTCCCGGTGGCGGAAAACCGCCGGCAGGGCGGCGTCGATCTCCGGATAGCGCTCGCGGAACTGATCCCGGTGGAGGAATTCGCTGTCGAGGGGCAGGGATTCGATAAAGGCTCCCCAGCGCTTGCGCATGCTGAAGTAGCCGTGCGTCAAGGCGCACAGGTCGCAGGCGTAGGTGTCGGGAGAGAACAACTTGTGGGCGATGTCCGACGCAGTGTTGAACAGGCCGGAATCGGCGTTGTAGACAAAGACGAGACGGTTGGAACTCGGTTGCATTCGCGCAAATGAAAAACGGGCCATATGGCCCGCTTTTTGGCGTATACTTCTCGCGCGTATTCTTGAGCGCGAGAAGTATCAATTCGTGGAAACGATTTACAGTGGAACGACGTTGGCGGCCTGAGGGCCTTTCTGGCCTTGCTCGACGTCGAATTCCACTTCCTGGCCTTCGGTCAGGGTCTTGAAACCGTCGCCCTGGATAGCTCTGAAATGAACGAAAACGTCGTTGCCTTCCTGACGCTCGATGAAACCGAAGCCTTTTTTCTCATCGAACCATTTAACGCGACCTGTAGTCATAAGTGTTCTCCAAAAATGTAGTTGGGTCTGTTGTTGTCAATTAACGAATCAATGGTGCTGAAAGAAGCGGAATTGCTTACGAACTAACAAGATGTCTTACCAGGAGGGCGTCATCGTACATAGACATAAAAAATCGCCGCTGTAACCTTTACCAGCGCGGTCAGTGTATAGCATTGGCGGTGGATGTAAAGAAAAGTTTCGGGTAGGTCGTGATATAGATCACCTTTTGGCGGAAGAATGGATGACGATCCGGGGCCTCGGGTCAGGGTTCGAAAACCATTTCCAGCCGGATTCCCAACTCCCACTGCATCACGTATTCGTTGGAATCGGCAAAGCGCACGCCGGGCGCGACTTCGAGAAAGAGCTTGTTTTTCCAGATGTTACGGCGATACCGGATGCGCAGGCGGGTGATGTCCACGATCACGCTGGGTTCGGTCAGCACCGAGGGCAGCCAGTCGGCCGCCATGAAATTGCGCCGAGAAAAGCGGTGGAAATAGGAAAAGGTCTGCTGCAGCTCCATTCCCGCCAC
>DRPO01000526.1 GCA_011330835.1 Gammaproteobacteria bacterium
CGTCAAGTTTTTACAACGCAGCTATCGGCGAAAAGATGCGCGGCCTGAATGGGGTATTCTTGGTCGCGAGAGGTATATTCTCAATCGCAAGAGGTATGGATTCAGCCGAGCGTCCGAACGCGGAGCTCCGGCATCGCGCCGGCAAGGGACGTTGCAGGGGTGTCCCACGCCTTCGGCTCGTCGGGCCGAGCCCGACTTTGCCGGTTGGCCGGCGGGACGCCGGCGCTCCCAGCGCTTTCCCTGGGAGCGTTGGCGTCTTCTGGCGAAGGCGGCGCCTGCCAGGGCAGTGGGGGCTTGGCGACGCCCCAAGGGTTTTGAGTATTGATATGATGGTCGAATGAATACCGGAGACACCCATTCCATTGTTGGCTGGTTCCGAGCCGCCGCGCCTTATATCAACCGGCACCGGGGCAAGACGTTCGTCGTCTATTTTTCCGGAGAGGCTGTCGCGGGCGATTCGTTCGAATCGCTGGTGCATGATCTGGGCTTGCTGCACGCCCTGGGCATTCGGCTGGTTCTGGTTTCGGGCGCGCGACCGCAGATCGAGGCTCGCCTGTCCGCCTCCGGCCTGAAGCCGCGCTATGCGGAGGGGCTGCGCATCACTGATCTGAATACGCTCGACGCGGTGCTGGAAGCGGTCGGGCGCTTGAGAGTCCTGATCGAAGCGCGTCTGTCGCTGAGTCTTGACAACACGCCCATGTCTGGTCGCAAGATCAGCGTTTCCAGCGGCAACTTCATTTCCGCGCGACCGCTTGGCGTGCGCAATGGCGTGGATTTCCAGCATACCGGCGAGGTCAGGAAGGTGGACGCCGAAGCGATCCGGCTGCAACTGGACAACCATCAATGCGTGTTGCTGTCTCCGTTGGGGTATTCCCCCACCGGCGAGGTTTTTAACCTGCGCGCCGAGGAGGTGGCGCGGGAAACCGCCGTCGCGCTGAAAGCCGACAAGCTGATCCTGCTCGGCGAGGAAGTGACCGCCGCTTCGCTGCCCACCCAGCTTGCGCCCGATGAGGTTGAGCCTTGGCTGGCCGACGCGGCGGCGCCGGAGAACATGGCGCGGTTGTTGCGCCATGCGGCGCGGGCCGTGAGTCGCGGCGTGGGGCGCGCCCATCTGCTCGATCGTGGCATCGATGGCGGCCTGCTGCTCGAACTGTTCACCCGCGACGGCGTCGGCGCGATGGTCTGCGAATCCGGCTATGAAGGACTGCGCGACGCCGTCATCGACGACGTGGGCGGCATCGTCGAACTCATCGCGCCTCTGGAGGCGGAGGGCGTTCTGGCCCGACGCTCCCGCGAGCAACTCGAACTGGACATCGGCAATTTCGTTGTCATCGAACGGGACGGGATGATCATCGCCTGCTCCGCGATCTACCCGTTTCCGGATGACGGGGTCGGGGAGATCGCCTGCCTCGCGGTCCACCAGGACTATCGCAATCAACAGCGTGGCGACATCATGCTCAGATACCTGGAAAAACGCGCCGTGGAGCTGGGGCTCGACAAGTTGTTCGTACTCTCCACGCACACCATGCACTGGTTCATCGAACGGGGCTATCGGCAAGCCTCGCTTGACGACCTGCCGGTGGAGCGGGCCGCATTGTACAACTACCAGCGGCGTTCCAAGATATTCGTCAAGACGCTTTGACGGGAGGTTGCTTCCGTCCTCCCTCTTTCCGCGTGTCCCGTGAGAAATCGGGGTCAAGGAATCCCGAGGGGTGGGACTAATAAGCCCCGTCATTCCGGGCTGAGTGGAGCGAAGATCCGGAATCCAGAACGAGGCGCTGGATTCCCGCTTTCGCGGGAATGACGGATCGGGGTTCGGTGACGGAGTGAAACGCCCACCGCAATCCTCCCCCGCAAGCGTGGGAGGCCGGAAAAGGCGGGTGATGGGGGCGTCCTTCCTCTTTCTACGGACGCAAGAATATATAATCCCCGCCCCCCGACACACGAGAAAACGACAATGCGCGATTGGCTACGTCTGTTCTGGCCGCCGAACGACAATGTGACGGTTGATGAAAAAGCCTGGTCTGGTTTCGGCGGTCTGGGCGGCATCGGCCTGATCATGTGGGTCAGCGCGCATTTTCTCGCGCCGGAGGATCTGCCCTGGGTGGTGGCCTCGATGGGCGCTTCCGCCGTGTTGCTGTTCGCCGTGCCGCTGGGGCCGTTGTCGCAGCCATGGAACTTCGTCGGCGGGCGCCTGATCTCCGGCGTCATCGGCGTCACCATCGCCAAGCTCGTGCCGGACATGGTTATCGCCTCCGCGCTGGCGGTCTCGCTGGCCATCTTCGTCATGTACCTGACCCGCTGCCTGCATCCGCCAGGCGGCGCGACCGCCCTGACCGTCGTCGCCGGTTCGGCGCAAATCCATCAGCTTGGCTACCTGTATCTGATCACTCCCGTGTTGATCAATATCATCGTCATGCTGAGCTGGGCGTTGTTCATCAACAACGCGCTGCCGCGCCGCTACTATCCCAATACGCTGAAGGCCTTCCTCGACCGCCGAAAGAAAACCGTCGGCGAAGACCGCATCCGCGCCAGCGCCAGCATCAGCCATGACGACCTGCAATACGCGCTGCGCGAGATTGACGAATTCATCGATGTTTCCGAAGACGACCTGACGCGCATCTTCCGCATCTCCGCCACCCACGCCCGCCGTCGGCGCATGGGCGAAATCCACGTTGGCGAGATCATGACGCGCGAGGTTGTCAGCGCGGATTACGACACCAGCGTCGAGGCACTCTGGCGGCTGATGGGTCGGCACCAGATTCGCGGCATCCCCGTCATCGACAAGCGCCGGCGCATCCTTGGCATCGTCACCATCGCCGACTTCCTCAATCAGGTCAAAGCCGACAACGGCGAGCCGCTAAAAAACCGGCTGTTGAAATTTCTCAAACCCACCCCCGGCACGCACGCCGACAAGCCCGAATACGCCGGCCATGTCATGACCTCCCCCGCCATCACCATCAACGAAAACCAGCATATCCTCGACCTGTTCCCGATCTTTTACGAAAAGGGCATCCACCACCTTCC
>DRPO01000527.1 GCA_011330835.1 Gammaproteobacteria bacterium
CCATCAGGCAAGCGCCGAAAGCGCCCCCTTGCACCCGGTCGCTCGGGCAGCCCACATTGAGATTGACCTCGTCATAGCCCACCTCCTCCGCCATCCGCGCGCAGCGCGCCAGCGCAGCCGGATCATTGCCGCCCAGTTGCAGGGCCACGGGATGCTCGTCGGGGTGGTATGCCAGATAGCGTCGCCAATCGCCATGCAACAACGCTCCGGTCGTCACCATTTCGGTATACAACCAGGCGCGACGACTGATCAGGCGCAGAAAATAGCGCTCATGCCGGTCGGTCCAGTCCATCATGGGCGCAACGCAAAATGTTCGCTTGTTCATGGCGCCTATGGTACCTCTTTACAGTAGCTCCCTGGGAGCGCCGGCGTCTCGCTGGCCAAGGGCGCTTGAAAACTCGCCGAGGTTTCGATTCTGGCGCAGTTAGTCCATGCGCGTTTCCCATTCCCGCCTTTGCGGATGACGGGTTTGCCATGATCCGGATACCGCTGCGTTTCACCGCCCCGCGGGTGGAGAGTGACACCCACGGCGAGCTTGTCGAACTCATTTGCCGGCGGGACGCCGGCGCTCCCAGGAGGCCGCGAATGGGTGTTCCCGGGCGCGGGAAATCGATAGACTTGCCCAACGCCAACCTTGGAGAGAGAAGTCGTGATGCCCAGCAGTCCCCATATCCGGGCCCGATCCCGGGCGGAGTTCGTTGAACTGGTCGATCAGGCGCTAGTGGAAGTGGCCGATCTGCGCGATGTCTTGAGTTTCGATGAAGCGCAAATGAGCGGCGCGGGGAGCTTCATTGACGAGATGGATCAGGGACTGCGCGAACTGCGAGACGCCCTGGCCAACGGCGGTTATCGCCATCGCGACGCGGACTTGCCGTTCATGGAGGCCATCCGCGACGTCGACGCGCTGATTCCTTTCAGACAGCTGCTGTTGCGCATCAACGCCACGCATCGCAAGGGCGTTGCGGGCTAGGCGCGAGAAGCGTAACTTACTGAAAACTCTTCAGGTACCGCATCAGATCTTCATTGGTCAGGGGGCCGACGTGAACCTTGATGGAGGACTGATCCGGAGAAACGATATAGGAGGTGGGCAAGGCGACGATTCTGCCCAGCGCGGTGCCCTGGGCGGGAAACATGGGCAGCACCGGGAAGTCGATCATCTGGTCATCGAGAAATGCCTTGAGCGCGGACTTGCTGATCTGCTCGAAATTCACGCCCAGCACCACGGCGTCCTTGTCCTTGTGGTTATCGTGAAACATGGCGAGTTCAGGCAGTTCTTCCCGGCAGGGCGGGCACCAGGTCGCCCAGAAGTTGACGACCACCATCTTGCCCTTGTAGTCGCTCAGATGATGCTCCTTGCCGTTGATGTCTTTTCCGCCAAAGCGGGGAATGGCCAATGCGGCGGCGCTGCTCAGCAACAGCGCGCACAGCGCGGCCCACAGGATATACCTCTTGCGATCAAGAATACCCCATTCAGGCCGCGCATCTTTTCGCCGATAGCTGCGTTGTAAAAACTTGACATAGCCCACTATGCCTGCGTTTTTACGCCTTGCTCTCGACGAAAACCTACGCGTCCTGAATGGGGTATTCTTGAACGCAAGAGGTATAAAGCGTCGTGTTTTCATAGCGTGAAGTGTCGGGGTTAATCAGTATCGCTTGCGGCGGCCTGGCGACGCGCCCGCAACGCGGTCAGTTTGGCCTCGTGAGCCGCTTTTCGGGCGTTGCGGTAATCGCCTTCGGCGATGAACCGATCGGACTCGCGCAACAGCTCGACGGCTTTCCGATACTCGGCGGGCGCGTATTCGGATGCGTTGGCGGCTTGGGCGGCTTCCAGCGCCTGACGGGCGTCGCTCAACTCCTGGAAAGGAAACGAGGCGCAGGCCGAAACGGCAAGCAGGGAAACAAGGGAAAGACCCCTGAGAAAGTATCTGGCTTTCAACTCACTCTCATTCGTGGTCAATTAGCGTCACAAGCTAGCATCCCTTATCATGACGGGCAAGTTTCATGACTGAGAAAGGTCGCTGATGAGTACCGTCAAAATCTACCATAACCCTCGTTGCTCCAAGTCCCGCCAGACCTTGTCGCTGCTCGAGGAACAGGGCGTACAGCCAGAGATCATCAAATACCTGGAAACGCCGCCGGACGAGCAGACGCTCGCCGAAATCCTCGACCTGCTTGGGCTCGAACCGCGCGAGCTGATGCGCAAGCGCGAGAAGGAGTACAAGGAAGCAGGGCTGGACGATGATTCTCTGACGCGCGAGGAGCAGATCGCCCTGATGGTCAAATACCCCAAGGTGATCGAACGTCCCATCGTCATCGCCAATGGCAAGGCGGCCATTGGCAGACCGCCCGAGAAGGTCCTGGATATTCTATAGATCGAAGGTATCGCCACGCTTCAGCGCGGTAAGCGGGGTATCGGGCAGCAGCGCGCGAAGCTCGCTCATGATTTCCGCGCCCATCGACGGAGTCAGGTGGGTGATGGCGATTTCGGGATTGATCTTCAGCTTGGCGAGATCCTTCGCCAGCAGGCTCGAGTGATAATGCCCCGCCTGGCGGGCGATTTGCTGCTCTCGATCCGGAAAAGAACATTCGGTAAACAGACGGTCCAGACGACCATGCGCGTTCAGAGCCTCCCAAAAGCAGTCGTTGCGTGTCGAATCACCGGTGTAGGCGAATGATTTTCCGGAAGGCGCTTCCACCCGATACCCCAGAGCCGCGACTGTGTGGGAAACTGGAATGGCATGCAGCCGGCGACCCGCGATTTCCACTGTCTCATGGCGTTCGATGACCCGGAAGCGCAGCACGGGATGTTCTTCGCCGGGCAATCGGGTGAAATCGGG
>DRPO01000528.1 GCA_011330835.1 Gammaproteobacteria bacterium
ATCAACCGCCAGTGGGGGCTCTCGGTGAGGGGGCGGCTGGCCACCAGCATGGCGTTGGGGAACCGCGCATCGTTGACGTTGAAATACAGCGGCGCGCAAGCCTGGTTGCAGGCCTGCCGCGCCGCGATGATTTTCGCATCGTCGCAGATCACCGTATTCAGAGAAGCGTTGAGGTTCCGCAGGGAAATCTCCAGCGTGGACAGCACATCCTGCAGGGCGGGGCCTATGTCCAGATTGTCCGGATCGCGCAACCGCTGGCGGATCATCGCGAACAGATATTCCGATACCGACGACCCGCGCAGCCCGGCGGCGACCTCCGGCGACAGATACTCGTGGCAGGCGGGCTTGAGCGTGGCCAGGAAGTTATCGACAAAACCGTGGTGGACGAACAGAAAACGCTCATCCATGAAAGGCTGGGTATTGAACAGGGAGACCTCATCCCCGCTTTCGGCGCTATCCTGGACGCTGCACAGCCAGTGGCTAGCGCGAAGATTGTGGGACAGAGCCTCCAGATTGAAATCGCGCCAGATCGGACAATCCCGGACATAGCGCCAGGGCCGATGCTTGCGCCGCCAGCCAATGCCAAAGCCATCGGCGCAGGGCCCGCCCCGGCGAGCCGCCAGCGCCTGCTGGTAAGGCCCGGCCTCGGGCGTCATCAGCAGGGAATGGAGGTCGATCTTGGGGCCCAGGTAGGCGACCAGATGGGACATGGCTGGTGTTGGAATGTTGGTAGTGGAGGCTATTGTATCGCATGGAATGATCTTGGGTGAGGAGCGTTCTCGATGGATAGACTTCTCGCGACCGGCCCCCCACTATCCCTCCGTCATTCCGGGCTGAGTGAAGCGAAGACCCGGAATCCAGAACGAGGCGCTGGATTCCCGCTTTCGCGGGAATGACGGACGGGGTTCGGTGACGAAGTGAAACTCTCCTTCCCCCACACAGTATTCCCTCGCAAGCTTTGGATCCGCCTCATCTCGGGATACAGGGTGCGGGGACTTGTGCGACTATTGATGCCTTGGCAAGCGCTGGCGTGGTTTGCCGGTCGGGCAATCAGACAATCGAAGACGAGTAGATCGGGGAGGGCAATTCCGGATAGGCCCGGTAAATATGTCGGAAGACGTCCTCGGCCTTTTCGTTCACATCCTCTTCCGTGTAGGCCTCGACCGGCAGGCCGGTGTCATCGCTCCACAGGTAGTCCCGGATCGTGATGAGCACGGCGTCGCGGGAAGTCTCCTTGTCGCGCCAATGGTCGATTTTCAACTTCTCGGCTTTCAGGCGGGCCAGCAGTTCGACGGCAACGGCCTTGATCTTCTTGATTTCGCCCGCATTCAGGTCGGGCTTTCGCAACAGATCAAAGATCGCCAGTGATTCCTCGTCCAGGCCTTCGCGCACCGACCGCCGCTCCTCGTCTTCCAGCAACTGCTCAAAGGTCAGCAATGCCTCAAAGGTCTGCTCGATCGTGACGCGATCCTTTTCGTGGTTGTACTCGGCCACGATCTTCTCGAAGTGTTGCTGGAAATCCGTACGCAGGGGATTCCGCGCCAGCAGCCGTTGCAGGCGGGCTTCGATCGCCGTCTTCAGATTCTGAACCGTCGTCCGCCTGGCGGGACTGCGCTCGAATTCCTGGCGCAGGCGGTCGAAATCGATCTTGCTGATGTCGTAGACACCATTATTCGCGTTGTCAGCCTGTTCCCTGACCCCAACGGCGTTGTCAACCACCTCGTGCAACTGCCGGATAATGTCGCTGATATCGGCCTGCTCCCGATCCTGCTGGAGGCTCTTGTAAACCACGTTGATCGCGTCATAGTCGGCCCGGTGCGCATTGACCCCCTGGACATTGAGACAGGCCTTGAACTTCTTGAATACCTCGCGGCACATCACTTCAAACCGTTTACGAGTCTCGTCATTCTCGTTGGCCGCCTCTTTCGCGGCGACAATAGCCGCATTGCGGTGAAAGCCGGTTTTATCCCTGATGTCATTGAGCGAGGCATCCCGCTCTTCCAGAAACACCCGTACAAAAGCAATGGCTTCGGACAGATCCGCCAGCAGTTCCTCTTCCGGTCGGGCCGGGTCGGTTTCGTCCGCCACGTCACCGTGGCCGGTATCACCAGCGCCGGCGAAGGTCGCTAGAGCCTTGCGCAGGTTCTTGAGAATGCCGCAGTAATCGACGATGAGCCCATTGTTCTTGCCCTCATGTACCCGGTTGGCGCGGGCGATGGCCTGCATCAGGGTATGGGCCTTGAGCGGTTTGTCCAGATACAGGGTGGACAGGCTGGGTATTAATCGTTGCATAAATACTCGCCTATAGTGGTGAGGGGTGGTATAATGCGCCCATGACTAGATCAGAATTACGCAGCAAGAGACGCAAGGAA
>DRPO01000529.1 GCA_011330835.1 Gammaproteobacteria bacterium
CTAACCCTCTCCCCCAAAGGGGAGAGGGGACTATTGGGAGCGCCAGCGTGGCTGCGAGAATATACGCAACGATTAATAAGAGGCATTCCCGGGGCCCCTGCGAGCCCGCCGCCAGGCGGCGAGCAGCAGCCACTCCCAGCCGAGGGTTCCGCCTCCGCTCCTGGAGCCTGGTTGGCCTTCCGGTTGCCCGACTTTCGCGTTGCGGGGCTGGATAGCGATGCTGGCGCGGGTGTGGGTTGGATCGGCGACGTGAAAGTCGAGGCTTGTCTGGCCTGTCGGGAGGATGTCGAAATCACAGCGGAACCGGCCCTTCCCGTCGAGAGCCGCGCAGGCGGGATCAGCGCTGAGGATTTCCCCGTAGCCGGACAGGGTGAGGTCTACGGTTACGCTGGCGGCGTCTTGCGGGCCGTTGTTGATGATCCGGACGGTGAACTTGGAGTCCGGTGTGGAAGGAGCGCCCGCCCCGAAGAGAGGGACGTTGCCGATGGCGTCGAGAACGCTCCCGCCGCCGCTCGCTTCGTAGGTGAAGTCAAACTGATCGGCGTCGAAAAGTTCCCCCGCGCCGTCATCGCAGCCCGGATCGATGGTGATGGTGAAATGGGCGGCAGCCGTCGAGGTGTCCTGGCCGCCATGCAGCGCGCCGCCGTCGTCGCGCAGACGGACGGTGACGTGGGCCTCGCCGGAGGCGTTGAGCGCGCCCCGGAAGGCGAGCGCGCCAGTGGGATCTATCCATGGCTCGCCGCCAAAGCCGAGCAGGCCGCCGAACAGGTCGGGGTTGTCGTGTTCGACGATGAACTCGAGTTTTTGCGCGCCGAGGTCGCCGTCGTGAATGCCGGTGGCCCAGCCGGGGAAGCGCTGGTTGCCGGCATTCTTGCATACCCGGATATCGGGTCCGCCATGAAAGTCGGGGGCGTGATTGACGAGCAGCGGCAGGGCCGCGGCGGCGTCGATCAGGCCGGGACCGGTGACATCATCGACGCCGGGGGCGGCGCGATAGCCGGCGATGTCGATGGCGGTTTCGCGCAGGTAATGAATGAGTTCCAGCGGATACAGGTAGCTGTGGTTGGCGCGACTGTCGGTTACAGCCGGTTGCGACTGCCATTGTTGCAACAGCGCGGCGATGGCGGCGGCGTTGGGCGCGGCGGCGGAGGTGCCGAAAAAGTTGGGCTTGCCATCCGGCTCGACGGGGTTGCCCGAGACGAAGATCGGAAAGCTCGCGCCGAAAAAGGAGGTGTTGTCGCCATCCACGGCGGTGATATCGGGCTCGAAGCTGGTCCGGGGCGCAAACTGGCCTTTGGCGTCGAAATAGGTCGTCAGCTCGCCGCCACGGGCGGAAAAGATTTCCGGATCGATAGCGGAGGTTTCCTTCGAGGGGGCGCCGCCATCGAACAGGTTGAGACCGGGCGCAATCGTGTTGTCGGCGAATTCACGCTCGGTCGTACCAAACGCCGGGGTATCGAAAAACGGCGCGGCGGCGACGGAAACAACGCCTTGCGCCATCGAATGACCATACACGGTCGGGCCGCCGGAGGCGGATGTCCGGTCGGCGATGCCTTCGATCTCCGCCTTGCCGCGAATGAAGAAGACAATGCGAAATTCCAGCGGGACGCTGCTGTCCTGCGGGATCGCGTTTTTCTGCCCCTGGAAATGGTCGATGCTGAGATAGACCTTGCTGGGAGCCGGCTGGAAGTTGGTCACGGTCGCGATCTCGACCGCGTCGCCCGCCGGCTTGCCGGTGTCGCCCTGGGCGTCGAGTCCCGCGCCGATGATATTCGCTCCGCCGGGCGTGAACTCGGGGGACGAAGTGAAATAGAGATCCAGGTCGATTTGCGAGCCATTGCCCCGGCTGACGCTGTCGAAGGGCTGATTCCACTGCAACACTGCGATTAGCTGCGTACCCGGAAACAGGGTGATGGGCAAAAAGGCGTTGCCCGGCGACCAGGCGTGCAGATCCTCGCCGGTCACGGGGAAGTTGCGATTGTCATGAGCCGGATCGATATCCTGAAAGCGCCCTTGCAAGCC
>DRPO01000530.1 GCA_011330835.1 Gammaproteobacteria bacterium
ACCAACCTGCCCTGGGCTTTGCCTCATAAATTTGTCCAGGATGGATGCGGGTCATTTTCTTCCCGTATATATCTTGCGCGCCTCTGGTAAGGTCTCTGACAGATAAGGCTTGGTCATCCACCATCCGCATGTGCCCGAATCCGGCGATTTCGACAACCGAACGGAGCATACCCTTGAGGCTGGAGCCGGGTATGGCATAGCGGCCATCGGGGAGCCGAAACGGGTACACCTCTGTGTTGGGCCGGTCATCGGCATTGTTCTTTTCCTGCTCACCGCCGACTAGCAAGGGCGTTTCGGCTTTCAGCGTATAGTGGATTTCGCCGCTGTAGCCATCCCGAAACGGGTGGTCATGGGATACCTGCTTACCCCATTCCGGTATGACAATGGTTTTGGACAGAGGAACAAAGTTGTAGGGAGCGGAGATTGTGTTCATGGTCATTCCTCACGGTCAGCGTTGATTTCGATGGCGTTGAGCAGGCACAAGTGCTGGATGAAGCCGCGTTCGGCATCATCGCGCCAGTAGCGCCGATAAACGAGGAAGCCGTTGGCGCCGTGCAGGCGGTGGCGGGTTTCATCCCAAAGCCCGTTGCCTTGTTTGTCGTGGCTGTGGGCGGTGAGTATCCAACCCGGGCCGGGGGCCTGGCGAAGGGTCAGGCTGTGGCCTTGCGTGGTGACGGCTTCCGCAGCGAGCAGGCAGCCCCAGTCGTCTTCGCGGTCGGGCAGGCCGCCGGTGAAGTATTGCTGGTGGGATTGGAACTGGAGCCAGCCTTGCTTGGTTTGGGCTTTTTGTAGCGCGGTCCAGACTTCATTGGGCTTGCTCAAAGTTTGCCGGCTTTCCCGTTTTGGCGCGCCTTGCGCCATGTCGGGAAGCCCGGTTTTTTGGCTGATTTTCTGGTAGGCGTCGAGTGTTTCCATCAGGCGGCTTCCTCGTTGGATTCAGAGTTGTCGGTTTTGCGTAGCCAGTCGGCCAGCGGGCCGCTCAGTTCGCCGCTGAAAAAGCCGTTGCCGGTGCTGGTTTTGGAGCCGATGGCGAGACGGCCCTGGCAGAGGTCGTCGAGCGCGTCCTTCAGCGCCCGGCGGACTTCTGGGTCAGAGCTTTCGAGGGCGCTTTTCTTCAAGACGATGGGGATGCGCAGCTTGCCATCGATCAGGCTTTCCTCGTCGAACAGCATGCGGTTGCGGACGCCGCCGGTGAAGCGGTCGATGGCGTTGTGCATCTGATGCAGGATGCGAACCTCGCCAAGCGAAATGCGGATGTCGTCGATGAGCAGCGCGCCGGCGCGTCCGCTATCGCCCTTCCCGTCGCTGCTGTCCTTGATCCAGCCGAGCAGCGGATGGAGCGCCTCGGGTCGGTCGTCGTCGAGCTTGGCGTCCTCGCTGTTCCACAGGCCGGCGTGGCGGCGGTAGTGGAAGGCGATGCGGTGGGCCAGCGTGCCCTTGATCGCCGAGGCGGGCACCAGCAGCATTTTTTGTTGCCGCTCGCCCTTGCCATTGTTCCAGACGATGCATTCCTCGGTTTTCGGCAACAGGTCGGCGGGCTTGTCGCTGTCGCGCAGGCTTTCCCTGCCCTGCCCGATGCGCCAGGGGCCTCGGGCTTCAAGCAGGAGTTCGCCACCGATCCAGTCGCTATGCTCGGGGGATTCGATTTTCGTGTTTTTCAACGATTCGGTATCGGAGAGGCCGCGTCCGAGTTCGCTGTAGCGCTTGCGTTGCTTGGTGTTCTTCAGATCGAAGCAGCCCTGGTGCAATTCGACGAGACGAATCCTGCCCAGTCCGGCTCGGGTGTTGCCGCCGAGACGGAAGGCGGGGTGCCGCAGCAGGCGGAGCAGATCCTCCCATTCTGCCTGACCCGATTCCGGCGACTCGGCCCAGAGCTTGAGTTCGACGGCGAAGCGATGGCCGGCGGGAAGGATGGCGCGGTCGAACTTGGCCCTGTCGGCGGCGGCGCCGCGATGGGTCAGGCGCACGCGATCCCGATGAACAGGGCTGTCCTGTTGATCCAGCACGGCCTGGTAGAGTTCGTCTTCGAGGCGCTGCGGGTCGGTGAGGAGTCCTTCGGCGGGCCGGCCCTGGCTGTCGAGCAGCGCGCCCCAGGAGACCTGGAGTCGCGAGGCATCGCCTTCCTTGCGTTGCTGGTAGCCGAACAGGTCGTTGGCGGCAGTTTCTTTATCGCCGCGGGTGGCGACCCACAGGTGGCGCAGCACTCCGGCAAGGCTGGTGCCGGGCAAGGCGGGCAGGCCGTTGGCGTCGCGCACCAGGGCCGTGTCGAAAACGCCGTCGGGATTGCCGGTGCTGATGGAGAGTGCGGTGTCGGCTTCCAACGTGAAGCGGGCGATGAAGACGGTGCTGCATTGAAGTCGGTTCATGGTCAGACTCTCCGCGTCTGGATGGTGTCGGTGATGTGATCGGCCAACCGTTGTATGAAGAGGGCGTAGGCGCGGTTTTTGTGCCCGTCGGGTATCTCGCCGGTAATTTTGTCGAAGGCGAGTCGTTTTTTGAGCCAGTCGGCCAGATTTTGCGGCGGCTGGCCGGCTTCCTCCGCTGGAATCTCGATATTCCAGCCTTCGCCTTTTGGTTTGATGCGGGCCTGATCGCCGTCGAACAGCTTTTCGAAGATGGATCGGCCGGTCCGATTGCGGGCGATGTTGCCTACTTCGGCCCACTGTGAGCGCGAGGGGCCGTAGTCCACATCGCCGGTGATGCCGTTGAAGCGGCGGGCAGCGTCGATGGCGTCGTTGTACATGGCGAGATGTTGCCGCACCAGGGTTTCGACAATCTCCCGCCAGTCGATGTCGGCGCGGCGTTCGAGCCACTGGATCAGCGGATCGTTGGCGGGCTTTTCCACTTCGCCATCCGCCCTGGAGAGCGGGGCCAGCAAGTCAAACCGGGGGCGGGCCGTCGTCAACATCGGCGGGTTGACCCAGATGCGACCCAGCCCGGCTTCGCGGTGCAGGCCGGCGCCGTTTTCGTGCAGGCATTGCGGGGCTTCGGCATCATCGGGTGTTCCGCTGAGCGCGATCACGCTGCCCGCCAGCAACACCAGCCGTTCGCTGTCGTAGCCCTGGCGCGCGCCGTTCCACGGCGAATAGCGGCGGGTGCGCAGAAAGCTCCGCGCCCAGTCGATCTTGCAGCCTCCGAGGCCGAAGTCTTCCGCTGCCGGTTCGGTCTTCGGGTTGCCGAATTCATCGGCCAGCGCGAGATCGGAGAGCAGCCAGAGGATGATGCCGCTTTCGCTGTTGCCCGGCCCTGGCGGCGCATGATCGACCTTGGCAATCCGGCAACGGCCGTATTCGGCGGAGCGGGAGCGACCCAGCAGTTGCTCACCGCTCAGCGCGTCGAGGATGTCATCGAACTGCTTC
>DRPO01000531.1 GCA_011330835.1 Gammaproteobacteria bacterium
AAAAGGAATCCAGCACTATTATGCTCCCCTGGGGATTCTCAGTCATAATAATGACAATGGTAGTTGGCATATTACAGACTGTCGTCGCTGCTTCCCTCCCATTCCGATATGCGATATCCAACTAGCACCGTAGGCCTGATAAGCCAAAGGCGCATCAGGCATTGCCGACAGCAACCCCACTTCACTGCCTGATACGCCTACCCGGCCAATCCACAACGAACAGCAAAAAGAGTCGCCTCCGCCCTTGAGTTAACATCCAGTTTTCTGTATATCGATTTGATGTAGCTGGATATCGTGTTCGTAGTCAAATCAAGCAAATCTCCAATCTCCCTCCGGTTCAGCCCTTTCGCCAATAAAACAAGGATCTCCCTCTCTCTTGGCGCGAGCATTTGCAACTGCCATTCTTCCATTTTATCAGGCGTTTGCTCTTCATGATGCAGATGATCAACCAGACACCGCGCCACCTTTGGAGAAAGAGGTGGAAAACCAAAATCAATCTGGCGCAGGGACCGAACTATCTCGTCACGAGCTTGCGTTTTTAACAGATAGCCACTCCCTCCCCTCTTGAATGCCGCTATAATCCCCCGCCTGTTGACGCATCGGGATACGACAACCACGTAAGGCATGCGTTTTACTCGCCTCAGATCCACAAGAAAATCCAACCCATCGCCATCCCTGAGATCGGTATCGATCAAAAGCAGTGATATGGGATAGTGACCAAGTGATTCTTTCGCCTGCCTGACCCCATCCGCGTGATAAACCTTCGCGTTGATAAACGCCGACACCACGAGTCTTTCCATCCATTCTCTTTCGCTATCACAGCTATCAACTAGCAAAACATTTTTCATTTTCGTAGGGCCATTGATTCGGCAGTCATGCTGTCTTGATCCTTACCTCACCCCTCATATTCCATAATCAACATGCACAAACGTCTCGCCCATATTCGAGACAAGTCACGACACCCGCCAATTTTCGAAGCCAATCCGCCTGCCGCCCAAATCTTAATCCTCAAGCGCATGATGAAAAACGGCGTCTCAACATCTATCGCACCCTGAATCCAGCGTTACCTGCAAGGGAAATCCGGGGCATCATCGCGATACCGGAGTCAAATCAACACGAACTCGCCACCGCGCCAGATGACCGGTATTACAGTCTGGAGGGTCGCCAATTCTGCCCGTCGCGCCAATTTCGATTTGATAGACACCTGAATCCGGGTAGCCCATCTTACCGATTGAGTATGAGCTTCCCGGCGACAGAAACAGCGTTTCGACACGATCTCGCCCATTTATTGAGACGTCATACTTCACCTGTGAACAATGGCCGCCCGGCGCGGTAACACGCATCAGGTATTGCCTTTTCCCCATCCCGCATAATTGGATCTTTGCGCGATTGGCACATTTCTGACCCTTTTCATTTGCACACACAACCAATTTGTCAATCATGACCCCAGTCGTTTCTTCCCCCGCGAGCAAGCTGGCGGGAAAAACGAGGAATATCACGATCAATATCAATCCTACTGTTCGCGCAATCATAGTAATCCCACGGTTTCCAAAGACAGGTTCAGGAAAGACGCCGTCCGCACCAACTGCCTAACCGTGGTCAAGGTCGGCAATACCCTCCAGGGCAGGCCAATGAATAGGGGGATGCTTTGCGCGGCTGAGCCGTTGGATGGGATGACCTGGAACTTTTCATCCACGCCGCGTATCGCGCCACCACCCTTGAGCAGGTTGATGGCGGGCGGTTTGACGAAGAAGTTATCAGACGCAGGGGCGCTGGCGGCGCCGGAACCGGTTGGCTTGTTGGTTTTGTTGTTATCCACCAGTGCAGTCTCCTGTACCAGTTTGGCAACGCCTCCCTTATCCGTCTCGGTCAGGAAGCCCCTGGCGCTGCACGAATTGCCCTAAAACCTTTCCTTTAATGCAAGAATGGAAAATTCTGATAAAGTGTAACAATTTAGTGACAGATGTCCAAGGAATTTTTTCCCGAATTATGCTAGGCAACCCGTATAGGAAATACGGATTATCACGCCGAAGGTACTGCTCGGTCAGGCTGTCGTACAGTGCGGGGCGGGTTTTCCAATCTAGCCAGAATTTCTGAAGACAGCGGGATGCCGAACCAGGGCCAGGTCGGAGAGAATCAATAAAGACAGGAAGGCCACAGCAGGTAGGCCTGCGGCGACGTTGTCGCCAAGCGTCGAAATTGCCGCCGCCAACACGCCAGGACATCTCTACCGGGCGTCGCCCATCATGGGCCGTTATCCCCGCGAACGCCGGGATCCAGAAGATCAAGAATACCCCATTCATGGCGCGCATCTTTCGCCAATACCTGCATTGAAACACCTTGATTCGGCTCGTCGGGCTGGGCCCGACATCGCCGTTGGGCCGGCGGGACGCCGGCGCTCCCAGGGGGGCATCTTTCCGACAAGGGCTTACGCGCCATGAATGGGGTATTTTGGGGCGCGATTGCCGTGTTCTCGCAGGCCTACGGCGCCGCCGGGAGGCCATGAGGCTGCTCCTGTTGTGGTTTGGAGGCTGGCCCGCGCCGCACCTCTCCGCGCGCGGTTTTCAGCCGCATGACGAGAGGGCCGGACGCCGGCGCGACGATATTGCCTCGCGCCAGTTCGACGGTCGCCGAGTCGATTGTTCGGGGGATCATCAGATGCAAGCGGGTGTCGATTTCGCTGTACAGGCCCTGGTGTCGCAGCCGGTAGGCGAGCGTGTCCGGCGTCGGTTGGCGGATGTCGAATTGCACGCGGTTGTTGGGAAAGCCGAAGCTGCGCACCGCGCCTTCGAATCGAATCTGGTCGCCATCCACCGGTTCAATGCGGACATCGGCCTGATCCGCCAGCAGTTGCACATGACGGATGCCGTTGGCCGGTCGCTCGTCGTGAAGATCTTTCGATAGCGGGATGCCGAACAGGGAGAACGCCAGCAGCGCCGCGCCAGCCAGGACGTAGAGCCAGCCCATGACGGGTCTTCGCCGCGCCGGCGGTGGCGCTTGCCCTTCCAGCAGCGCGGCCTCGCGGCGCGGAATTTTCAGCACGTAGTAGTAGAGCGCGAAGGCGGTGGCGTAGAGGATGATTCCCGACCACAGCACATCGGAGAAGTAGTGGCCGCCCGCCGCCATCCGCCCCATCCCCATGGTCAG
>DRPO01000532.1 GCA_011330835.1 Gammaproteobacteria bacterium
CGAAAAGAGACAATCCGAGGAGCCCTCCCCGGTCGCCGGTTCTCTGGGCGACTATCCGAATTGCGCGGAAACGTTGTTTTCGACCGCCGCCGCTTTCCGCGTGGACCGACTGGGATCGAGGCGATAGCCGTGCTGGTAGATCGACGTCAGCAACCAGCCGTTTTCCTTGTTCAGCGCCAGCTTCTTGCGCAACCGGCTGATATGGGTATCGACAGTGCGCGTATTGAGATCCGGCGTGGTTCCCCAGACGCTGTCGAGGATGTGGCCACGGGACAGGGCGCGACTGGAGTTGCGAAACAGGAACACCGACAGGTCGTATTCCTTCTGCGTCAGCTCAAGCGGCTGATCGTGAAGATAGATGATCCGGCTCACCAGATCGATCCGGTAGGGAGAGAAGTCGAGAATGTCGGTATTTCTCAGAAGAGACTGATCCAGCCGACGGGTCAAGGCGTTTATGCGCGCCGTCAACACCCGGCGACGCAGGGGCTTTTCGATATAGTCATCCGCGCCCGCGTCGAGCGCCTTGACGATATCTTCTTCGCTGTCCAGCCGGGTGGCGAAAATGATGGGAACGCGCCAGTCGTAGTATTGCCTCGCCCATTTGAGGACTTCGAAGCCATCCATGTCGGGCATCAGCCAGTCGAGAATCAGCAGATCGAAACTTTCAGACCTGAGCGCGTGCAGAATATCCTTTCCCGAATGGAAAATGTCGACGTGATGTCCTTCCTCCTGGAGCCAGGATTGGATCAGACGGGCCTGATCCCGGTCATCCTCCAAAATCGCGATTCGCACTCCCCACCTCTCATTTGTTAGCAAAGATCCGATGAGCGGTTGATTATAAACGCTGAACGGCCAGCCAATTTTCAACAATTGTCAATTCTGGCGCATAACCTCGCTCACAAAAGCCACTCAATACCGCTTTTTCCGAACATTTTTCTGAATTGAGTCGCCAAATCCGACCTAAAGTTCAACCACTCATCGGAAATACTGACGCTCTGGGAACAAAAAAGCAATTTTTGCGGCATTGGCGAACTGGAACGGTCAAACGGGGTCGGAATACGGTAACAGTGGCGCGGAGTAAAACGATGCTGGGTATGTCCGGTCAAGCCATCCACCAACGGTTAGCCGCCTGGCTAAACGCGGAAACGCAACCGCCGCCCCGCGCGGCGTCCGACCTGACCCGCGCAGCGCCGGCGCTGGTTCCCGGCGACGTGGTGCTGGTCGAAGGGCGCAGCCGCATCGGGCGGTTGATCAAGCGGATTTCCCAAAGTCCCTGGACCCATTCGGCCATTTTCGTCGGACGCATCAGGGATTGGGACAATCCGGAGATCGCGGCCCGACTGCGCGACGCTTGGCCCGGACGGGACGACGACTACCTGCTGCTGGAAGCGGAAATCGGCTCCGGCGCCATCCTCTCCGCTATCGACAAGTACCGGCATTTCAACGTGCGTATCTGCCGACCGCAACAACTGACGCGACGCGACGCGGAAAAGATCGTCGCCCACGGCCTGTCCCGGCTGGGCCATGATTATGATGTCCGGCAACTGTTCGACCTGGCGCGCCTGATGTGCCCCTGGCTCCTCGCGCTGCGGCGCTGGCGCTCTTCGCTGTTCCGCGAGCGCCCCGCCAGACACCGGCGAACCATCTGTTCAACCCTGATTGCCGACGCCTTCTACTCTGTGGATTTCCCGATACAGCCTATAATCAAGGAAGACAAACACGGAAGGCTGCAAATGAACCGGCCCAACCCCCTGCTCTGCACGCCCAGGGATTTCGACGCCTCGCCCTATTTCGACATCCTGAAGTTCCCCTGGATTCCGCTGTCCACGCCCGGCGTGTACCACTGTCTCCCCTGGGAACGCGATGATCCAGAAACCGCCGCGCCGCCGGCCCGACCCGTCCGCTCCCGACTCGCCCGAATGGCGCGCAATGCGCTCGGCGCGTTGAAGGCCCTGCGAATCCGCATTGGCCCGACCACGACGCGATGACCCTGGACGACAATAGCGTTTATGTTGTTGACGGCAGCCGCAGCCCGTTCCTCAAGGCGCGCGGCGAACCCGGTCCGTTCAGCGCCGCCGAACTGGCGCTGGCGGCGGCCCGGCCATTGCTGATGCGCCAGCCCTTCCCCGCCGAGCGACTGGATGAGGTCATTCTCGGCTGCGTCAATCCCGCCGCCGACGAAGCCAATATCGCTCGGGTGGTGGCGCCGCGGCTTGGCGCCGGCGTGGAAACGCCCGCCTGGACGGTGCAACGCAACTGCGCCTCGGGCCTGCAGGCGATCGACAGCGCCCGGGAGTCCATCGCCAGCGGACGCGCCAGCCTGGCGCTGGCCGGCGGCGGCCGTCTCGACATCTGCCTGAACGTCGCCCGGGAACTGGCCGGCCCCCTGCAACTCGAAATCCCCGCCGCGCTCGAAGCGATGGTCGCCCAGGGCAAGCTCGGCAAGAAAAGCGGCGAAGGCTTCTACGTCTACCGCAACGGCAAGAAGATCAAGCCATCCGAATCCGCGCCGCCCTCGCCCCGGCTGACGCAACGACTGATCGGCAAACTGATCGATGAAGCCCAGCGCTGCCTGGAGGAAGGCATTGTCGCCTCGGCGGACGAAGTCGACGCCGGCGTCATCTTTGGAACCGGATTCGCGCCCTTTACCGGCGGGCCCTTGCGCTACCGGGAAAACAACCCGCGGTAGCGCGGGCGCCTTGAGTTTTGTTTTTATAAAGGTTACCTTTATTTTTTCAAAAACCAACTCTTGACCATGCCTCTGATCGACCGAAAACTGGCTCGGGATGTGCTTTTCGCGCTGGGAAATCACCCGGTGGTGTTCGTCAATGGTCCCAGGCAAGCGGGCAAGAGTACGCTTGTTCAGGCGCTCTCCAAAACAGATTACCCGGCGGAATACGTCACTTTCGACAACGCCACCCAACTGGCCGCCGCGTCCAGTTCGCCAGAAACGTTTCTGGCCTCCCGCAAGGGGCCGCTCATTATCGACGAAGTCCAGCTGGCGCCCGAGTTGTTTCGCTCACTGAAGATCGTGGTAGACGATCTGCGCATGAACGACGGCGAAAAGGCCAATGGCCGTTTCCTGTTGACCGGATCGGCCAACATCATGGCCCTGCCCAGGCTGTCCGACCCGCTGGTTGGCCGCATGAGCGTCAAAACGCTATACCCGTTCGCGGGATGCGAAATCACGGACGGCCAGGGTGATTTCCTCGCCCGCCTGTTCGAAAAAGACTTTGGCGCATTGGCGCAAGCCGACGCATCGCTGAATGACATCATCCGATCCGCCACCTTTCCCGAGATATCGGGCAAAAACGATAGCGTCCGCGGTGAATGGTTCGACGCCTATTTGACAACGATTCTCCAACGCGATGTACGATCATTGTCCGGATTGGAAAAGATCGCCGCGCTGCCCACGCTGTTGCGCATTCTCGCCAACCGCGCCGGCAGCTTGATGAACGACGCAGCCATTGCCCGGGATGTCGGCCTCAACTCGGTAACGAGCAAATCCTACCGGGGCATATTGCAAGCCATGTTCCTGGCCTTCGATGTACGCCCCTGGCATCGCAACATCTCCAAGCGGCTCGTCAAGTCGCCCAAGGGGTATCTCGTGGACTCGCAGTTGCTCTGCCATCTGCTGGATTGGAATCTCGATGATCTGGCGCAAAGAAAACCCGATCTCTATGGGCATGTCGTTGAAAATTTCGTCGCGACGGAACTGCAAAAGCTGCTGGCGTTCAGTCAAATCCGGGCAAACCTGTTGCACTTTCGCACCAGCGACAACAAGGAAGTCGATTTTGTATTGGAAAGACCCAACGGAGAACTCGCGGCGATCGAGGTCAAGTCCGCCGATATCGTCTCGACCCGGGATTTCCAGGGCATGAAAGCGCTCCGGGAAGCAACCGGAGAAGATTTTATCGTGGGGATCGTGTTGTACTCGGGAAGAAGCGTCGTTCCTTTTGGCGAAAACCTGTTCGCTGTCCCGCTGGCGGCGCTGTGGAAATAACCCGTCCCAATCGCGCCATACCGGTGGAGAATGGTCGCCCGATCGCAAAACCGAAGAAAATTATTCTTCTAAATCAGGACTTAATCACAAATTTGACGGATCGACAGGGCATAATGTGTATATTATCCTTTACGTCCGAGTGTGACTGGGCGCCGACTATTAGTGTTTCAGCAATAGAGGGGGCGAATGGAGGAGACCGTGCTTGCGGGCGCCTGTCAATGCCGCGCCGCGCGCCTGGCGAATGGACATCTCTCCTTTGAGCGTCTCCTGGCATTTCCCGATTTGACGCAGAGCCCAGGCAATAGCGAGTAATAATGAGCAAGGCGCCGCCAAAACGTCGTAACGATCGGCAATCCACGCTCCAGTGGCTGCTGTGGCCCGCGCTGATCGCCACCTTCCTGCTGGTGTTGCTGATCAGCTCGATCCCGCTGACCGTGGAGCAGCAATTGCTGTTCGTGCTGACCTCGCTGGGCCTGTCGCTGCTGCTCAGACCCAGTAACGAGCTGGCGCGCTACCGGGTCATCGTTCTGATCTCGGTTTCCATCATCGCGACGGGGCGCTACATCTACTGGCGATTGACCGATTCGCTGGAGTGGTTCAACTCGAACATCGACCTGACGCCGCTGGATTACCTGTTCTCCGCCTTCCTGCTGTTGGCCGAGATCTATGCCTGGGTCGTGTTGTTTCTGGGCTATTTCCAGACCATCTGGCCGCTGCGCCGCCCGGTTTGCCCCTTGCCCGGGGAGCGGGCGCTCTGGCCTTCGGTCGATATCCTGATTCCCACTTACAACGAGCCGCTCAAGGTCGTGGCGCCCAGCCTGCTGGCGGCGGCGCGACTGGACTGGCCGACCGACCGGCTCAATGTCTATCTGCTGGATGATGGCTGCCGGGAGGAGTTCCGCGATTTCGCGGAGGAAATCGGCGTCCATTACATCGAACGCCATTCATCCGAAGGCGCCAAGGCGGGCAATATCAATCATGCGCTGGCCCGAACCTTTGGCGACTACGTCGCCATTTTCGATTGCGACCACGTCCCGGTGCGCTCGTTCCTGCGCAAGACGATGGGCTGGTTCTTGCGCGACCCCAAACTGGGCATCGTACAGACGCCGCATCTTTTCTATACCCCCGATCCGGTGGAGCGCAACCTCCAGGTCTATCACCGCGTGCCGCCGGAGGGGCAGCTGTTCTACGGGCTGGTTCAGGATGGCAACGACACCTGGAACGCGTCATTCTTCTGCGGCTCCTGCGCGGTGCTGAAACGCGAGGCGCTGGACGAGATCGGCGGCATCGCCACCGACACGGTGACCGAGGACGCCCACACCTCGCTGCTGGTTCAGAAAAAAGGCTGGAACACGGCCTATCTGAACGAACCGCTGGCCGCCGGGCTGGCGACCGAAAAACTGTCCCACCACATCGGCCAGCGGATGCGCTGGGCGCGCGGCATGGTGCAGGTCTTCCGCATCGACAACCCGCTGATCGCGCGCGGCCTGTCGCTGGGGCAACGGCTCTGCTATTTCAATGCGATGCTGCATTTCCTCTTCGGTCTGCCGCGGCTGATCTTCCTGACCGCGCCGCTGGCCTACCTGTTCTTCGAGGCGTATGTCATCCAGGCCTCGGCGGCGGCGATCGCGGTCTATGCGCTGCCGCACATTTTCCAGGCGCAGGTCGCCAACTCGGTGATGCAGGGGCGCTATCGCCACAGCTTCTGGGCGGATGTCTATGAAACGCTGATCTCCGCCCATCTGATCGGCCCCACGCTGGGGCCCTTGATCAACCCCTCGAAAGGCCATTTCAACGTGACCGACAAGGGCGGCACCGTCAAACAGGATCACTTCGACTTTCGTTCCGCCAAGGTCGTGTTTTTTCTGTTGCTGCTCAACCTGATCGGCCTGTTCGTCGCCTTTTTGCGGCTGTTCTGGCTGAACCCGGATGAAACCGGCACGGTGCTGATCAACCTGGGCTGGACGGTGTACAACAGCATCATCCTCGGCGCCGCGCTGAGCGTCGCCTGGGAAAAGCGCCAGCGCCGCGACAATCCCCGAATCCAACGCGAATTCAGGGCGCTGCTGCACCTGCCCGATGGCCGCCGGGTGGACGCCGTCAGCAAGGATCTCGCCCTGACGGATATCAGCCTGCGCGTCCCGGGCGGCCTCGACCTGCGCCGCGACGATGAGGTGATCGTCGAGTTGTTCGATGGCGACATCGGCTACCGCTTCCCTGGCAAAGCCAAGACCGTCGCCGGAGCCCATCTCGGGGTGCTGTTCGATTCGCTGTCGCCCAGCCAGATGAGCGACCTCGTCTATTTCACGCACGCGCGCGACGATTCCTGGGAGCCCTGGTACCGGGTCTGGAGTCCGAGCAAACCGCTGGCCTCGTTCTTCGAGATTGTGCGCTTCGGCGTGTTGGGCGTTTTCAGGGCCCTGGGGGGACACAGCGATGATCCGGAAAACCGGGTTCGCCCCGGTTTCAGCACCGCGGTATGGCTGGCGGTGGTGGCGCTGCTGGTCGTCAGCAGCTATCTCGCGCCCCGGATCGCCCGCGCGGAGCCATCGACCGACGCCGCGACGCTGCATTTGACCTTCGAGGATCTGGGTCTGACCGAACCGCTGCGTTTGCGGGGCGGCAACACCCAGGACGCGGTCTGGTTCGCGCTGCGCGCGGATCAGGTCGCCAAACGCGCCGAACTTCGCCTGACGCTCACTCTCGCCCGGCAACTCCAGAAAGACTACCGCGCGCTGGAGATTGCGCTGAACGGCCAGGGCGTCGGCGAGATCGAAATCAACGACAACACCGTGGAGCGCGAACTGCATGAGGCTTTCGCGATCGATCCCCTCTATATCAGCGACCTGAACCAGCTATCGTTCCGGCTCGATCCGATCGAGCCCCAGCACTGCGAGAAACTGGATTTGCGCGCCGTGACCGCGAAGATCAGCAAGAAGAGCGATCTGTTCATCGAGCTGCATCCTCTGGATCTGGTCAATGACCTGGCCGCCTTCCCCATCCCTTTCTACGACCGCAACGACAACCATCCACTGACGCTGCCGTTTATCCTCAACCAGCGCCTGACCCGTTCGCGAGAAGCGCTCAAGGCCGCTGGCGTGCTGGCCTCCTGGTTCGGCGGCAAGGCCGATTACCGCGCCATCGAGTTTCCGGTGCTGATCAATTCGGCGCCCCGGCGTCACGCCGTAGTGCTGGCGACGCCCGATACCCATTATGATTTCCTGCCGAATCTGAAAATCAACGGTCCCGGCGTCGAGATGCGCTCGCTGCCCGTCAAGGGACGCGAATACATCAAGCTGCTGGTCATCAAGGGGCGCAACGACCACGAACTGATGGCGGCGGCGACCACCCTGGTGTCCGGTCAGGCGGCGCTGGCGGGAGACAAAGTCGATTTCGACAAGAC
>DRPO01000533.1 GCA_011330835.1 Gammaproteobacteria bacterium
CCGCTGGGCGCGTCCACCAGATAGAAGGCGCGCTCCGCTTCGCAGAGGCTCGCCGCCGCGGCAATCACGGCATCGGCCTCGCTGTCGGGCAGATCGCGGGTCTCGGGGATGGACAGCAGGTTGAACAGATCGACGTCGCGCAGGGCGTAGATGCCACTCTTGTCGGCCTCGCTGCCGAGCAGTTCCGTGGAGCCGCCCTTGCTGCCGTCGGCGCCCTTGGTGGCGGGCAGCTGAGCCGTGATCTCGGCCGGATGGTGCTGGGCATCGCCGGTGAACTCGCGGCCACCATTGGCCAGGCCGAGTCCGATGGCCCGGGCCAGCCCGCCGAAGGCGCCGGCGGCGATGGTGACGGAAGAGGTTTCGCCCACTGTCTGTGACTCAAGCTTGAGGTGGCTATCCCCCAGACTGCCGTCGGCCGCCGATTTGGTGGCTTGCAACTTCGTGTCTAGTCCCGCGTCGCCCAACTTGTTGTTGATGGCGTCTACCAGGTCGTCGATATTGCCGGGGGTTGTATCCAGTTCGATCCGGAATGGTGTGTTGCCGTCGATGGTGCCGGCAATGATGTTATCGGTTACTACAAGAGGAAACGTGATCTCTTTGCCGACTGCGAACCCCTTCTGGTCGAAAGTCAGCCCCGCGCCGCGCTCGACCCGGATCAGGCGCGAGGCGTCGTTGACCACCGACACCACGTAGTTGGCCGACCGCGAGTTGAGGTTGAGATTGCGGTGGATTTCCTGGGTGACCAGCCGTTCCTTGCTGCCTTGTCCGCTGAACTGTTGCACCAGCAGATTGAATTCGCTGTCGGGATTGCGCACCTTGTCTGGGTCGCGCTCAACGGTGAGTTTCACCTGATTGCCCCAAGAGCCGGGGCTGGCGGCCATGATGTTCAGTACGGAAGTTGGCCCATCGTCTTGCAGCTCCCAACCGGCCGCCGCAGCGCCCGTGGCCACCCGCACCACGTAGGCCTCGCTCCCGCCATTGAGGAAGAACTGCTGTACCGCGTAGGAGACCGGACTCTCACGATCCAGGCCTCCGTGGCTGCGTTCGAAATCGGCAAAACTGGTGATATGAACCGCCTTGTCCGGAATGCCCTGTCGGGTGTAGCCGACGAAGGCGGCGATGGAAGTGGCGACCCCGGCGATGCTACGCACGCCGCTGGGGACTTCTTCTATGTAGACACCGGGATAGGTAAGTGGCGATGGCATGCGTTCCCTCCTTTAAGCTGCAAATCGTTTCGACAAAGTTTGCCTGAGTCGGGTTGCTGCCATCGGGGAACGGCACAAGGGGAATGAATTGACCAAAACAACGATGAAGTGCCCAAGATTTGCAAGGCGTCCATAATGGTTCCTTTATATCCTATGCGTCGTGGGATGAGGCGGTAACCCTCGATCAGATTTTCTCCTGAGTTATCTTCCCTAACTGCACTTGGGATGCGAATGAAGGCGGGCTATTCGCTTGCTTGAATGAATTGGTGCTTTTGTGGCTCAAAGAATATTCCTGGTGTTTCGGGATTGCAAGGGGATAAATGGATCTGTCGGCTTCCGAGGTGTTCGAGGCGTCGATCGATGGCATTATGATAGAATGAGCATGACCCCTTCCTTTCCCCGCCTGTTGCTGATGGACAACGGCTCCCTGCGTCCGGAGGCGGTGCTGGCCTTGCGCCAGCTTGCGGATGCCCTTTCCGAGCGCCTGGGGCGTGGCGTGATGCCGGTGTCCCTGTCCCATGTCGATCGCATCGAGGCGCAG
>DRPO01000534.1 GCA_011330835.1 Gammaproteobacteria bacterium
AAGGCGAGGCCACCGTCATGTGGGGCATGCACATGCCCAGCTTCGAAATCCAGCGCGGCGCGGTCACGCCGCGACGCGCCCCCCGCCCCGGCGAGCTGGCGATCACCCACGCCGACCATCTTCCCGACGCGCCGCCCCATGAACTGCTCTATCAGCGCGGCGGCCTGGCGCTTATCCGGCGTCTGCCATGAGCGCATCCGCCTTCCGACCCGCCGAACTGCTCGTCTTGCCCGCGGCATTGCTGGCGCTGGCCCTGGCCATCGAACTCAGCGGCGCGAATCAAAACCTGTTCATCGCCCTGAACGCCACGGCGGCGACGCTGCCCGACCCTCTCTGGGCATTCACGACCATCTGGGGCGACACCCTGCTGCTGACCGCCTGCGCGCTGCCCTTCGCCAAGCGCCAGCCGCAACTGCCGTGGAGCATATTGATCGCCGCCCTGACAGGCGGCCTGCTGGTTCAGGCGCTCAAGCTCGGCTTCGACGCGCCGCGCCCGCCCGCCATCCTCGCGCCCGACGCGTTCCACCTGATCGGACGCGCCCTGAAACGGCACAGCTTCCCATCCGGCCACTCCTTCACCGCCTTCGCCTTCGCCGCCATTCTGATCCGCCAGCTTCAGCCGGGGATGGCGATTCGCGGGCTGCTGATCGCGGGCGCGGCGGCGATTGCCTTCAGCCGCGTCGCCGTCGGCGTCCACTGGCCGGTCGATGTACTCGTCGGCAGCGCGCTGGGCTGGCTCGCGGGCTACCTCAGCGTCGGCATCGCGCGGCGCTATCCCTGGGGCGAAACGCTCGCCGGACGACGGTTCCTGCTGGCTTTCTTCATCCTGCTGGCCGTCGCGCTGGCGTTCGAGAGAAACGGGTTTGCGAGCACGAACTGGCTGCTGGATCTGGTCGCGTTCAATGCCGTTGTGTTTGGCGTGCTTCAACTGGCGCAATTGATGCGGACGAGGCGAAAAGAGATCTCGTAGCGGGCGCTCAAGTGAGTACAGCGCCGGATAAATTCACACTGGCCCCAATATTTCATGGCCGCAGACAAGGTCATGATTACACGCCGAACCCATTCAGCATCGATTCATGGCCGTCGCGCTAATCTGACGCCAAGATTCGGGGAGACCACCATGAAAACCAAAATCATCACTTTTATCGCGGCGCTGACCTTCAGCGCCAGCGCGGGCGCCGACGACATTCGCCCATTGTTCAGCTTCGGCTACGACGCCGGCGGCGAACGCTTGGGAACCGTCTTTTTCAACGACGGCACGAAGGAAAACGTCGACGCCAACGAAGGTCTGCATGTCGCCGGCGGCTTCGCGATTCCGCTGATGAACGCCCTGTCGCTGCAAACCACCATCGGCTTCCAGACCGGCGGCTCCACCGGAGACAATGGCGAAATGACCTGGCTCAGCTTCCCGTGGGAAACCACGCTGGCCGCCCACCTCGGCAACATCATGATCGGCGGCGGAACGATCTACCACTTCAGCCCGCAGTTCAACACCGACGGCGCGCTCCGGGATCTCGGCGATTACCGGTTCGACGACAGCCTCGGCTATCAGGCGCAAATCGCCTGGTCGTCATCGCCCAACGCCTTCACCGGCAGTCGTTACCACATCGGCCTGCGCTACACGGCAATCGAGTTCGAACGCCAGGGCGCGAAGATCAATGGCGATTCGACCGGGGTGTTCGTGAAATACCTGTTTTAGGCAGTTTGACTCAAGGAAAGCCCAGCGGCCCAGGGATGGGAACAAAGTCGGGGCAGAGCCAACAATTACGGATGAAATTAGCCCCGCTGTCGAACAAGCCAGCGATTTTGTGAAGGTCCGTTATCCGGGGTGATGCCTATCTACACGAAAACACTGAAACCGGCACGGCCCACAGCCCCTTTCCAAAGGCCAGTACTTCTGGCCCTGTGTAGAGCACTATGCCCCTCTGGAAGCGTTCCGGCTCTGTGTCCTGCAAATGTTTTAACCCCTTGAAATCCCGGGGGGCGACATTGTGGCTGCTCTTGACCTCGATTCCGATCAGTTTTCCAGCCCGGTTTTCCAGAACGATGTCGACTTCGATGTTCCCCTGTGTGCGGTAGTGCCAGGGGCGTAGATGGGTCGAGGAAAACGCCAGGTGTTTCAGTAACTCGCCAAGCACCCAGGTTTCCACCAGATTGCCCGGCAGGCCGAGGCCCTGTGCGAGTCCTTCCTCCGACAGGCCAAGCAGGTGTGTCAGTAAACCGGAGTCGGGCAGAAAAATCTTGGGCGACTTGACCAGTCGTTTCCCCGGGTTTCTTGCCCAAGCGGAGAGGCGGTAAACCAGAAACAGGGTTTCCAGCAGGGTGAAATAGCGCTTGAGGGTGGTTTGACTGAGGCCGGTGGCGCGAGCCAGTTCAGCAAGGTTCAGCAGGGAACCGCTGCGGTTGGCCAGCAATTCCAGCAGGTTGGGAATTTCCGTCAGTTGCTCGATGCGCGCCAGATCCCTTACATCCCGGTACAGGATGGCCTGGATATAGTTGTCGAACCAGCTTTCGCGTCGCCGGGGTGAGCGGCGCTCGATCATTTCGGGAAAACCGCCGGTGACCAATTGCTCGATGAAATCGCGGCGTTCCTGGTGGGCTAGCTTCAAGGTCGTCAGGTCGCCGTCGAACAGGCGTTCCGCGATGTTGCATGCCGGCTTGCCCGCGCGTTCGGCGGTCGATAGCGGCCAAAGCGTCAGCACTTCCATGCGTCCGGCCAACGAATCCGCGATCTCGGGCAACATCAGCACATTGGCGGATCCCGTCAGCAAAAAGCGGCCCGGCTTCCGGTTCCGGTCGACTTCCGCCTTGATCGCCAGGAACAGTCCTGGGGCGCGCTGGACTTCATCCAGCGCAATTTCGCCATCGATGCCGGCGATGAACCCGGCGGGATCATGGCTCGCGGCCGCGAGCGTCGCCTGATCGTCCAGCGTCAGATAACGTCTTCCCTGCTGTTGGGCTAACGCCTGCACCAGTGTGCTTTTTCCTGTTTGGCGGGCGCCATTGATCAGTACGACAGGCGTGTCGAGAAGGGCTTCTTCCACCAGCGGGGTAATATGTCTGGCTAGCATGTCCGGATCCGGTGGCGTGGCATCGATGGCGCTTCCGCATGAGCGCCAGTCTATATGGGCCGGTGACTGTTGTAAAATCGTCCAGTTGGTGGACGATTTTACAACATTCCTTCCCGCGAAAGCGGGAAGCCAGCGCCTCGGTCTGGATTCCGGGTCTTCGTTCCACTCAGCCCGGAATGACGAGAGGGAGCGTCATTCCCGCCCCTCCGTCATTCCCGCGAAAGCGGGAATCCACCGCGCCTTGATCTGGACTCCGGGTTCCCGTTTCACTCCGCCCGGAATGACGAGCAACGAAGCGCTAACCCGCATTTCTCACAGGATGCGCGGATTCTCGCTTGGTCTTTGATTCCACAGCGGATTTTCTTCCTTCGGAAAGACAACCAGTCTTCCACTCAGTCAGAAGATCCACCGTGAAATCAAATCCCTGCGCGAGAATTCCGCGTATCCTGTGAGAAATGCGGGCAAAAAAAACCGGCGGAGAAAACTCCGCCGGGACTCCCCTGAGTATTGTGGTATGGGTGTTACTGGATCACGAACTCTACCCGGCGATTCTTCGCTCGGCCTTCTTCCGTGTCGTTGCTGGCGATGGGTCGGGCTTCTCCCCGTCCGGCGTAGCGCAGCCGCTTGGCGAACACGCCCTGGGTGACCAGGTAGCGGGCGACGGCCTTGGCGCGGCGAATCGACAGGTCCTTGTTGAAGGCTGGCGTACCGAGGTTGTCGGTGTGGCCAACGATCAGCACCTTGACCTGTGGATAGCGGTTGAGGATCGTCGCGACGTCGTCGAGGATGTGCCTGGCTCGGGTCGTCAGCTTGTCCGAGTTGAACAGGAAGTTGACGCCCTTGAGCACGCCGGTGAAGCCGCGCCCCAGTGGTTTTGGCGGGCAGCCTTTTTCATCGACCTTGACGTTGGCGGGGGTGTTCGGGCACTCGTCGGCGTCGTTCAGTACGCCGTCGTTGTCGCGGTCCACCGCGCAGCCGAGGTCGTTGACGATGACGCCGGGAGCGGTTTTCGGGCAGATGTCCCTGGCGTTCGGAACGCCGTCATGGTCGGCGTCGACCGAGACGGGCGCCCGGGGCGCGACGGGGGTGGCGACAACCTTGGGTTTGGGGACGTTGACCTCTCGCGCCGGCGCTTCCTCGACTTCGCCAAAACGCTTGAGCAGGGCGAGCGAGAGCATCTGGGCGTCCCTGTCGTAGGAGGTGTATTCCGCGCGGGCGGCGACGCCGTTTTCCCAGCCGTATTCGACGCCGGCTCCGAGGTGCATGTGGACGTTTTCGACGCGTTCGTAGCTGACTTTGGCTTCGTTCTCCATGGCGCCAACGCCGATCCGACCGTAGATGGACAGCCCCTCGCGGCGGAACTTGCCCTCGTCGTCGTAGCCGCTGGCGTAGTCATCGCCGCCGCGACTGTTGAGCAGGTAGCCGATGGCGCTCAGGCCATAGACCTGGTAGTCCACCGAGCCGGCGCTGCCGCCGGTGACCCTGCCCACATCGGCGCCGCCGAGGTCGGCGTAATAGCCTTCCAGCGTGAACGTGCGGCTGATGTCCACGCCGGCGAAGATCTGGCCGCCCGCGCTGGTATCGTCTTCGACGCGGTAGCAGCCGCAGCCCGGTTCCGGCTGGAGTTGGGTGACGCCGGCGCCGACGCCGAGGTAGACGCGGCTGTCGAAATCGCGGTCGGCGGGCGAGTTGTCGGCCAGCGACAGCCCCGGAGCGGCCAGCAGCAGGGCCAGTCCGGCGGCCCGGCGGCGGCGAATCCAGGCGGCGCCGCCGAGCAGGGCGAGCAGGCCGGGGCCGAAGGAGCCCGCGCCGCTGCCCTGCAGGCCGGAGCGGAAGGCGGGTTCGGTTCCGCAGTCGCAGGTTTGCAGGAAGTCGGCGACGCCATTGCCGTCCCTATCCTTCAGGCCGGCCGCGCCGAGCACTGCCTGGGCGTTGTCGTCGAGGCCGTCGCCGTCCGCGTCGGTGAAGTCATCGATCTTGCCGTCGCCGTCGCTGTCGTTCAGGCCCGCTTCGTTGATGTCGCTGGCGCCGTCGCCATCGCTGTCGAGGTCGCGGAAGTCGGCCAGGCCGTCGCCATCGGTGTCCGGGTTGGGCAGCGCCTTGCCGCTGGAGGCGGTGTTCAGCGGGTCGTCCATGCCGTCGCCGTTGGCGTCGGTGAAGTGGTCCACGACGCCGTTGAAGTCGCTGTCCGCGCCGCCGGCTTCGATGAGGTCGGAGATGCCGTCATTGTCGGTGTCCGCGTCCAGGTAGTCGGGGTGGCTGTCGCCATCGGTATCCGGGCGCGCCAGCGGCGAGGCGGCGACGCCGTCATCGAGGCCATCCTGGTTGTCATCCTTGAAGTCATCGACGCGACCATTGCCGTCGCTGTCCGCGTCGTTGCCTTGCGTACCTTCGACGAGATCGGCCAGTCCGTCATTGTCGCTGTCGAGGTCGCGGAAATCGGCGATATTGTCGCCATCGCTGTCGGGGACGGGCAGGGGGGCGCTGGCCAGCGCGTCCTGGTAGCCGTTGTCACCGTCATCGCTGAAGCTGTCGACCACGCCATTGTGATCGGCATCGTCGCCGCCGGCCTCGACCAGATCGGTCAGGCCATCGTTGTCGCTGTCCAGATCGCGGAAGTCGCGCAGTCCGTCGCTGTCCGTATCGGGCGCGGCCAGCGGTTTGGCGGCCAGGTTGTCGTCGTAGCCGTCGCTGTTGGCGTCGGTGAAGCCGTCCACCCGGCCATTGTGGTCGCTGTCGTCGCCGCCGGCTTCGAGCAGGTCGAGAATGCCGTCGTTATCGCTGTCGAGATCGATGTAATCCGGCTTGCCGCTGTTGTCGCTGTCCAGCGGGGCGTTGGTGGGCACCTGGCCGCTGTCGGCCTTGCCGTCGCCGTTGCTGTCCTGCTTGCCGGCTTCGATCACGTCGGGGATGCCGTCATTGTCGGCGTCCAGGTCGAGGAAGTCGGGCTGGCCGTCGTCATCGCTGTCGACGGGCGAGGTGACCGAGCCGTTGCCGGAGTATTCCGGCGCGCCGGATTCGCTGCCGGTTTCCACGCCATCGGCCAGACCGTTGGCGCCGAAGCCGCTGTCGATCTCGCCGTCGCCATTGCTGTCGAGGCTGGCCTGGCGCGCTTCGTCGAGGCCGGATTCCTGCAAGTCGGTGATGCCGTCGCCGTCGGCGTCGAGGTCGCGGCTGTTGGGCTTGCCGTCGCCGTCGAAGTCGCCGGAGCCTTCGACGCTGTCGAGGATGCCGTCATTGTCGTCGTCGATATCGAGCGCGTCGCTGACGCCGTCGCCATCGAAATCCGCCGCGGGCGTGATCTGTACCGTGACCGTGGCCTGGGCGGACTTGTTGGCGGCGTCGGTGATCCGGTAGATGAAACTGTCGGAACCGGTGTAGCCCACGTCGGGCGCATAGCTGATCTTGCCGCTGGCGATCGTGGCGACGCCGTGCTGGGCCTGGGTGTCGATGGCCAGCGTGAACGAGGCGTTGGCCGGCGTGTCGTTGGCCAGCACGTCGATGACGACCGCCTGATCCTGGGAGGTCGTAGCGCTGTCATTGGTCGCCACCGGGTCATTCCCGCCCTCCGCTGGGGCGAACGGGAAGTTGACGTCGGAGACGTTGCCGCCCGCGACGCTGACCTTGACGGGATTGGCCTGCGCGGGGAGCGACAGGCCGGTGGGGATGTCTGTATCGGCGTCGTCCGCGAGCGCGAAATAGTCGCCATCGGCGGTGACGTCGAAGGCGTAGCTTCCGTCCGGGCCGGAGACCACGGAAACGCCCACCGGCTGGTCGGTTCCCGGCGAGTAGGCGCCGTCGTTGTTGGTGTCGGCGTACAGCGTCACGGAAACGTCCGGCAGGCCGGCGTCGGTTCCGTTCAATGAACCATCGCCATCGTTATCCTGGAAGACGATGCCCTGGATGTTTCGGGTGGTCGCCAGAGTGAAATAACCCGCCGCGCCGCCATACAGGTCGGCCTCGTCCGGCCCGCCGGTGTCCTGCGGGAACGTGGCCGGCTGGGTCAGATCGTAGGTCTGGTTGACGTCATTCGGGAACAGCGAGAAGCCATAGTAGGTCTGCCCGGCGGAAACGCCCAGGTCGGCGAGCGAAACGAAGGCCATGCCCATGGTTTCGGTGGAATACTCGTTTTTCTGGATGTAACCCGGATTGGCGCTGGTATTGGTCAGAAAATCCAGAGTGGCCTGAATGTTCGTCAAGCCGTATTCGACATCCGCATTGTTGGAGTTGACCTTGATCAGCGGGCCGTACTGGCTGGGCTGGCCATTGCCGTCCAGCGCCAGTATGGCGGCGATTTTCACGGGATTGTTGCCGGATTTTTCAGCGACAATGTGTCCGCTGGAGGCGAGTAACTCCGCATCCGAGGGCGCGGTCACTCCAGTGGAGAAAATGAAATCCGCGCGTTCGACGTTTTTCGCGTTTGATCCGGTATTGGTGAACAGATCGAGCGTACCCAGGTTG
>DRPO01000535.1 GCA_011330835.1 Gammaproteobacteria bacterium
GCGTTGTAAAAACTTGCCATAGCGCCACTATGCCTACGTTTTTACGCCTTGCTCTCGACGAAAACCTACGCGTCCTGAATGGGGTATTCTTGAACGCGAGAGGCATACCGAGATGAGGCGCGCCGCAATGCCCGCAGCCACGTTTGTGGGGAAGATTGCGGCGGGCGTTTCACGCCATCACCGAACCTCTCCGTCATTCCAGCCCACCTCGTCATTCCCGCGAAAGCGGGAATCCAGCGCCTCGCTCTGGATTCCGGGTCTTCGCTCCACTCAGCCCGGAATGACGGATGGGGCGCGGAGATGAATAGAATCCGTTCGCGCTTTGCCGGCAAGATGCCGGCGCTCCCAGGGAGAGCTGGGAGCGCCGGCGGCCCGACGAGCCGAGAGTGTCTCTTCCCTCTTCGTCGGATGTTCAGACTTTGTTTCTGGATTCGGGGAACCGCATCCGGCTCAGATCCTCGTCAGCATCAGATTGCCCGCCTCATCCATCCGCGCCTGCCAGCCGGGCGCGAGCCAGGTGGTGGCGATGCTCTCGCTGATGATGGCGGGACCCGCGAGCGTTTGTCCGACGGCGAGAGCGGAGCGCGGGTACACCGGAACCTGTTGGGCGGCGTCGGTATCGGCATGGCTTTCGGGGCGCGCGGGTTTGCGATTGGGCCAGGGGGGCGGATCGGGCGGGCTGTCCGCCGTGGTCGCTCGCAGCCGCAGGTTGACCAGTTCTATGGGGTTGTTCAGCGCGTGCCCGAACTGGCTTCGGTGTTGCTGGTGGAAGGCCTGTTCCAGGGCGTCGAGGTCGGGTCGCCAGGCGAGGCTGAGCACCGAGGATTGCCCCTGGTATCGGCAGTCGAGCCGGCGGATGAAGCGGGGGGCGGGCAGGTTCATTTCCCGGGCCAGTTGCGCCTCGAAAGCGGTGAATCGGGCGTCTAGTTCATCAACCGTGGCGTTTTCGAGCAGGCCGGGGATGGCGTGCGAGAGTTCTCGCGCGGGGCGGGCGACGACCATGCCCAGCGCGGAGAGTACGCCGCCATGGGCGGGAACCAGGGCCTGGCTCATGTTGAGCTGTTCCGCCAGCGAGCAGATGTGCAGCCCGCCCGCGCCGCCAAAGGAAACCAGGGTGAATTCGCGGGGGTCGTGGCCGCGCTGCACGGAGATGACGCGCAATGCCTGGGCCATGTGTTCGTCGGCGATGCGCAGAATGCCGCGCGCCATGGCGGTCATCTCCAGACCCGCGCGGGCCGCGAGCGCGGAGACGGCGGCTTCGGCGGCGTGGCGATCCAGCGCCATGCTGCCGCCGAGCAATGTGGATGGCGGCAGATGGCCGAGCACGACATGGGCGTCGGTGACAGTGGGCCGGGCGCCGCCCTTGCCATAGCAGGCCGGGCCGGGATCCGCGCCCGCCGATTGCGGGCCGACTTGCAGCATGCCGCCGTCGTCCAGCCAGGCGATCGATCCGCCGCCGGCGCCGATGGTGTGCATGTCCACCATGGGTACGGCGACCGGATAACCGGCGATCTCGGACTCGGAGGTCAGGCCGATTTCGCCGTCGATCAGCGCCACGTCGGTGGAGGTGCCGCCCATGTCGAAGGTCATCAATCGCTCGCGTCCGCTGGCCCGCGCCTGGTATTGGGCGCCCACCA
>DRPO01000536.1 GCA_011330835.1 Gammaproteobacteria bacterium
ATCGCCATCCAGTACCGAAGCGACCTGGCAGGAATGCGCCTGGAACGCCGGCTGCCGGTATCGGGTAACGAATCCCCAGACGACCACCACGGCGGCGACAGCCAGCAACGCCCATTGGAAATAACGATCCACGATCAGTCGGCAAGCTGAAAACCCAGGCGTTGGAGCCGATCCGCCAAGGCCGAGCGTTGCCCACCCGACCGAACCCGGAAATGTCCGAACTCACGTCGCATCGGGTAGGTCTTGCGCAAATGGTCGAACCAGGGGCCGCGTTCGTCAAGCGGAAGCTCCGCCATGCGCCGAAGCCGGGCATCGTCGCGCATGATCGGATAGGCCTGAGCCACAGCCTGTTTCATCGCCTCGATATCATCCGGCTCGCCCCTCAAATCGATCAGGGGGGGAGGATCATCCGGCAACGCATCGTCGAGTCGCCAACGCGGGGGCTCGCCAAGGAATTCGCAAACCGCCCGGAGGATCATTTCCGTTCCCCGCAACCGACCTTCGAGACTGTAGCCGGCAATATGCGGCGTGCCGATCGACACCCGGTCCAGCAGCCCGGTATCGATCGCGGGCTCGCCTTCCCAGCAGTCCAGCACCGCCCTGATCCGCTCCGAGCGAAGCTCGGCCAGCAGCGCCGGGTTGTCCACCACCGCGCCGCGCGCCGCATTGATCAACAAGGCTCCATCTGGCAATTGCGCCAACCGGGTCTTGTTCAACAGATGGAAAGTGGGATGGCGGTCGTCAACGGTCAAGGGCGTATGCAAGGTTACGATATCCGCGGACAAGGCCTGATCCAGGGAAACGAAATCATCCGCCACGCCCTGCTCTTCCAGCGGCGGATCATTCACCAGACAGCGAAATCCCAGCGCCTCCAACCGGCTCCTCACCCGCGATCCCACATTGCCGCGACCGACAATGCCCACAGTCCCTCCGCGAAACTGCTCCGGCGACGCCACTCTGCAAATCGCCGCCGCCACATACTCCGCCGCCGCCGTTGCATTGCATCCTGGCGCCGTTGTCCACGGGATTCCCCGTCGCTCCAGATACTCGTGATCGATATGGTCGAACCCGATCGTCGCCGAAGCCACATACCGAACCGGCGTACCCTCCAGCAAGGCTGCGTCAACCCGCGTGACCGAACGCACCAGCAGGATATCCGCGCCACGCAGATTCGCCCGCGTCATGCTTCGCCCCGGCAGCGTCATCACCTCGCCCAAACTGGAGAAAGCCTCGTCTACATGGGGGATGTTTTCGTCGGCGACTATTTTCACGGGGAATGACTCGAACGCATTGAATCGGGAGCGCAAGGATACCCCAACTTTGATTTCACCACAGAGACACAGAGACCACAGAGGAACAGCGCCTGAGGCTTGGACAAAACGCTGCAAGGCCGCCTGGATACCACTTACCCCTATCCTCATCATTCCCGCAAACGCGGGAATCCAGCGGTTAGACTGGATTCCGGGTCTTCGCTGCGCTCAGCCCGGAATGACGGAAAAACCAACGCTGTGTTCTCTGTGTCCCCTGTGGTGGAATCTTCCCGCGTCATGCGGGGCATCCACGCGATGACCGTTCAAACCATCCCCGGCGGGGGACGACGCCCTTCCGGCGGGAGCAGGACGCTGGCGGGCTGGTTGCGCCGGGTGAGCAGCATCCGGGCTTGCCAGGCGGTTTCCCTGTCGACGTCCCGCAGGTAGTCGATATCGCGCTTGCCGCGCTGGACGGCGATGGGCGCGCCGTTGCGGAAGACGATCCGGGTGCGGCTGCTGGCGGGGATCTTGTCTCCGGGGAGGATGACGCCCACGAGGTTGAGCGGGTCGGCGGCGGAGAGGACGATCAGTTGCTCGTCGGGCGTTTCGCGGCGGCTCCGGCGCAGCGCGCCGACCGCTTCGGGCAGGGCGAACTGTTCGCCGGAGAAGCCTTGCACGAAGCGGCCGCCCCGGATTTCGCCGCGCGCTTCCATGCGCCAGTAGACGCGCAGCAGGTCGCGCCAGGGCGGCAGGCTGGCCTCGCGCTCCAGCAGTTTGCGGAAGACGACGCCGTAGCGCCGCAGCAGCAGGTGGGCGATGAATTCCGTTTCATTCTCCGGTGAGTCATCGGGCCGCGAGGACTGGACAAGGCTCCAGCGACCGGCGCTGTCGAATGGCGAAATGGCGGGTTGACGCCCCCGCCGCTGCTGGCTGAAGCGGGCGCGTTTGGCGGCGGGGGCGATCAGGGCGCGCAGGCCGCTGAAATGGTCGGAAGTCGCCAGCCCGAGGTTGACGAGTTCGCCGAGCGCGGATTCGACCTGGGTGCGGAGCAAGCCGGAGTCGCGCACCAGATCGCCGAAGAAGGCGGCGCCCGAGCGCTGCAAGTCCGCCAGCACCCGCGCGGCGTTGGCGCCCGGTTGGGCGGCCTTGGCGTTCAGCGGTGCGAGGCGGCGCCAGATGCCGAGGTTCTCACGCGCGAGCAGGACGATGGGCGTGTGCCGCACCGGCGAACGCGCCTTGCCGTTGCCCTGACCGGCGGGCGTCAGCCGCAGCCAGACCAGCCGCCCGGCGGCGCAGAGCGCGTCGAGCTGATCCGGCGTGTAGCGCGCCAGCCGCGCGGGCAGGATGTCGCTCTCCCAGGCAGAGGCGGCGACGGGGAAGCCTTCGAGCTGGGCGACGCAGGCGGCCAGCGCCTCCGGCCCTTCGCGCCGTTCGGCCAGGCCCTGCCAGTCGAACAGGTAGCGCATGAAATCCGCGGGGCTGACCGGCTCGATCTCGCTGCGCAGCCGCTTGAGGGTGTAGCGGTGAATCCGCGCCAGCAGACGCCGCTCGCACCATTCCTCCCCGAGGTTCTCGCCCGTGAACTGGCCACGAACGACAAAGCCCTCCTGCTCCAGCGCCAACAGCGCGGCAGCCGCCTCGGTCTCGGAGAGGCCCAGCGGTCGGATCAGTTGATCGACGCGCGCCGGCCCCAGCCCTTCCAGGCGTGAGCGCAACAGTTCGACAATGGCCTGTTCCCGCCCCGTGGGCGTTTGTGGGTCGATCAATGGCGCGATCTCCGGCGCCAGCGACGCCCCTGGGTGAACCAGCAGATGCTCCCTCAAGCGTTCGGCGGCCACCCACAGCGGCTCGCCCCCCGGCGGCGTCAGCACCGTGGCGCGGCGGTCGGCGATCAGGGTTTCCAGCAGATGCGTCCAGCCGAAATCCAGCCCGATGCCTGCGCTGCGTTGGCCTTCCGCGGCGGTGATGAAGCCCAGCAGCACCAGCGCGTCATGCAACTCGTCGGCGGTGCGCGGCTCGGGCCAGGCTTCTTTTCGCACCCGCTCGATCGCCGCCGGATCGAGTCGCGCCAGTTCGGCGGCATCCACCGGGTCGAGCCGGCCGCGCGCCTGCACCGCCAGGGTGCGGCGTTCCTCCGCCGGGGCGTCGTCGAGAAAAGCGTAGGGCCGGGCGTTGAGCACTTCCTGGGCCATCGGCGACGGCGCGGTGAGATCCGCCCCGGTGACCTGGATCGTACCGTTTTCGATCCCCTCCAGCAGCCGCTCCAGCCCGACGATATCCATGGTGTCGTGCAGACAGTCGCCAATGGTCTGCTCGACCAGTGGGTGATCCGGCACTTCCCGCTCGCCGGCGATGTTCTCGAAACAGGCGATCTGGTCGGGGAACACCACCGCGACCAGATCTTCCGCATCAGAGCGCTGGAAATACGGCGGCGACCGCTTGCCGTTGTGGTTGCGCCGCACCGCCAGCGCGATGGTCGCGTTCCAGCGCCAGCGCGCTTCGAACATCGGGGCGTCGAGCAGGGCCTGGATCAGCAGATGACGCACCGTCTGGTGTTTGAGATACCCGGCCACTTCGGTGAGCGGAAAACTGTGCGTCGCCGACAGCGACAGCACGATGGTGTCGTCCAGCGCCGCCGCTTGCAGCTCGAAATTGAACTTGCGGCAAAACCGCTTGCGCAGCGCCAGCCCCCAGGCCTTGTTGATGCGCGAGCCGAACGGGCTGTGGATGACCAGATGCATGTCTCCCACTTCGTCGAGAAAACGCTCCAGTATGATGTGGCGCTGGCTCGGCATCGCCCCCAGCGCGGCGCGGGAGGACGCCAGATAGGCGACGATCTGCTCCGCCGCGCCGCGATCCAGATGATTCGCCGCCATCAGCTCACGAACCGCCGCCTCCATGCCGCCCTCGTCGAGCCGCCGGTCGACCGCCTCGCGCAGCCGCGAGACCGCCGCCGACAGCTCATCGCTGCGTCCCGGCGCCTCGCCGAACCAGAACGGGATATTGGGCGGCTGCCCCTTCGCATCCTCGACGAACACCTTGCCCATCTCGGTTTTCAGGATGCGGTAGGAGGTGTTGCCGAGCTGGAAGATGTCGCCCGGCAGGCTCTCGAAGGCGAAATCCTCGTTCAGCGTCCCCACCCGGAGGCCCTCCGGCTGAAGAATCACATCGCAATCGAACAGATCGGGAATCGCCCCGCCATTGGTCAGCGCCGTCAGCCGCGCACCCCGGCGGGCCCGCAGCCGCCCGTTGACCGCGTCATGGTGAATATACGCGCCGCGCCGCCCGCGCCGGGTGGAAAACCCTTGCGCCAGCATCCGCACGACAGCGTTGAACTTCTCCTCGCTCAGGTCACGATAGGGCCAGGCCCGACGGAACGCCTCGAACAACGCCTGCTGTTCCCAATCCCGGCCGCTGACCTCCGCCACGATCTGCTGCGCCAGCACATCCAGCGGCTGCTCCGGAATGACGATGCGATCCAGCTCGCCGCGCTCCGCCGCGTCCAGCAGGGCCGCGCACTCCACCAGATCATCCCGCGACAGCGGAAACAGCCGCCCCTTCGGCGTCGCCGCCACCGAGTGGCCGGAGCGCCCGACGCGCTGTAGGAACGCCGCGATCGCGCGCGGCGACCCCAACTGGCAGACCAGATCCACATCGCCGATATCGATGCCCAGCTCCAGCGACGCCGTCGCCACCAGGCACGGCAGATCGCCCCGCTTGAGCCGCTGCTCCGCCTCGAAGCGCTGCTCCCGGGCCAGGCTGCCGTGATGCGCCATCACCGCCTCCTCGCCCAGCCGCTCGGCCAGGAAACGCGCCGCCCGCTCCGCCAACCGCCGGGTATTGACGAACACCAGCGTCGAACGGTGCGCCTCCACCAGCGCCTGCAAGCGGTCGTAGATCTCCCGCCAGACCTCGTTCGACATCACCGCGTCCAGCGGCGACCCCGGCAACGCCAGCGCCAGATCCCGGTCGCGGACATGGCCGGTATCGACGATGGCGCAAGGCGCATCGCGCCGCCCCACCAGATAATCGGCCATGGCCTCGATCGGCTTCTGCGTCGCCGAGATACCGATGCGCTGCAAGGGCTTGGCCGTCAACGCCTCCAGCCGCTCCAGCGACAGGGTCAGATGCGCGCCGCGCTTGTTGCCCGCCAGCGCGTGGATTTCATCGACGATCACCGTGTCCACGCTGCCCAGCATCTCCCGGCCCGACTTCGACGTGAGCAAAATGTAGGCCGACTCCGGCGTCGTCACCAGAATATGCGGCGGCTCCCGCACCGCGCGGCTGCGCTCCCACTGCGGCGTATCGCCGGTGCGCACCCAGGCGGCGATCTCCACATCCGGCAGACCCTGCATCAGCAGCTCGTCGCGAATGCCCTGCAACGGCTCCTGCAGATTGCGCTGAATATCGTTCGACAACGCCTTCAACGGCGAGACATAGAGCACCCGCGTGCGCTGTTCCAGCCCCCGCTCCAGTCCCTCGCGCAGCAACCGGTCGATGACCGCCAGAAAGCCGGCCAGCGTCTTGCCGGAGCCGGTCGGCGCCGCCAGCAAGGTATGCGCCCCCGACTGAATCGACGGCCAGGCCTCGCGCTGCACCGCCGTCGGCTCGCCAACCCGGTCGCGAAACCAGCCAGCGACCGCCGGATGAAAAAGATCGACAGACATGGACAGAGTGTAGCGCGGAATCGCCCGGATTCCCGCCCGCGGCGACGCCGGTTCCTGAACGGGATGCCTGGGCGCGGCGGCGAAAACCGCATACAATCACAGCCTGATCCCGCTGGCCGGAGTTTGCATGACAACCACTCACCCCGTGGAAACCGCTGTTGAAGATCTCTGCCGCCAAGGATGCGCGGAGGTCTATCGGACCATCCATCGCCTGGAAAAACGTCAACCCGTCGATGCGCTGGCGCATTTGAGCCGTTTTGAGCAAAAACAGGTTCTCTCCGAGCTGAAATCCATCATGGCCGTCTATGACGCCCGGGATGCGGATACGCCCAGCGTCTGCGGCATCCGCTCGCTGGGCCGGGAAGCGCATTACTGACCCGCACTGGCGCCCGGCCTACGTCGCGGCGCGACCCACCTCCCGGTCAGCCGCGCTGGCCCGATATTTGCATTTTCTCTCCCAAAATCCGGATCCGCCCGGATAGCGTCAATAACGTGACGCCGTTCGGGGGAAGAACCCTTTCGTTTGTGGAGAGCATTGCCCGTGGAAGACCTGATCACCTCTGTCGAAGAACGCAGCAAACTGGCTGGCAGCAACCATCTCGAAGCCCTGTTATTCAGCCTGGGCCGCGACGCCAGGACGGGCAAGGAACTGATTTTTGGGATCAATGTCTTCAAGGTCCGGGAATTGATGGCGATTCCGGAAATCACGCCGCTGCCCAATGCGCAGGATCATCTGGTCGGCGTGGTAACCGTCAGGGGATTGTCGATTCCGGTGATCGACGTGCCGGCTTTCTGCGGCATCGAGTCAACCGACGAGCCGAAAATTCTGATCATTACCGAGTACAACCGCCAGGTGCAGGGTTTGCTGGCGCGCGAGGTGGAGACCATCGAACGGATCGCCTGGGAAGACATCAAGCCTCCGCCGACGACTCCAGGCCTCGGCGATACCGGCCTGCTGACCGGGATCTACCACATGGAAAACAACCGTACACTGATGCTGCTGGATGTCGAGAAGGTCTTGTCGGATGTGCTGGGATTGCGCCACAGCGCCAAGATTCAGGGCGTGGAGGCCAACCTGCTGCAAGGCACGCGAGTGTTCTTTTGCGATGACTCGATCGTGGCGCGGGGGCAACTGCGCAAGATTCTGGATCACATGGGCGTGTCCTATTCCAGCGAAGTCAACGGGGTGGCCGCCTGGGATCACCTGCAAAAGATTGCCGAGCGGGCGGAAAACGCTGGCCGCCTGGTGAAGGACGAACTCGACTGCGTGATTACCGATATCGAGATGCCAGGCATGGATGGCTACGTGCTGACGAAGAACATCAAGAGCGACCCGCGATTCGACGGCGTACCGGTCATCATGCATTCATCGCTGTCCGCCAAGAGCAACCAAAACCTGGGCAAGAACGTGGGCGCCGACGCCTATGTGCCCAAACTCAATCCGCAGGAACTGGCCTCGGCGATCTCCCGGCTGGTGAACGCCAACAACGCCGCCCACCCAAACGCAAGCGCGGCGTAAGGTGGATCAAGCGCAGCGGATCCACCGTTCTACGGATGTATATCAATAGTTGCAAAAGTACTCGCGCCCAGTATCCCGATATGCGGTTTCCCCCCTCACCCTAACCCTCTCCCCCAAAGGGGAGAGGGGACTATTGGGAGCGCCAGCGTGGCTGCGAGAATATATGCAACGATTAATACTTGTCGCGCTCAAGACCCCGTCACGGTCACGACGACCTGACGCCGATGGCCGGCGGTTCGGTGCTCCCACAGGTAAACGCCCTGCCAGACGCCCAGTTGCAACCGCCCTTTCGTCACCGGGATGGTCAGATCCATGCCGGTCAGGATCGAGCGCACATGGGCCGACATATCGTCCGGCCCCTCGCTCTGGTGCAGAAAGCGCCGGTCGCCGTCCACCACCAGCCCGGCCATGAAGGTTTCCAGGTCGCGGCGAACGTCGGGATCGGCGTTTTCGCAGAGCATCAACGACGCGCTGGTGTGCTTGACGAAGACGTGGGCCAGGCCGGCATCCACGCCCGCCCGTTCCACCAGCGTCCTCACCTCCGCCGTCAGATCGTAGCTGCCCCGCCCCCGGGTCTGGACGATCAGCGTCTCCTGCATCATCCCGGCGGCCATTGCATCGGTCGCCCACCCAGAATATGCAGATGGATATGGAAAACCGTCTGCCCGGCCTCCTCGCCACAGTTCATGACCGTGCGATAGCCGCGCTCGGCAAGGCCCTCGTCCGCCGCCACGGCTTTCGCGGCGAGGTAGAGCTTGCCCACCAGTTCGGCATGATCCGGCTCCAGATCATTGATCGTGGCGATATGCTGGCGTGGAATGGCCAGCAGATGCGTCGGCGCCTGCGGATTGAGATCCCGGAACACCACCACGCCATCATTGTCATGAACAATCTCGGCGGGAATCTCGCCGGATGCGATTTTGCAAAAAATACAGTCAGTCATAGGCATTGAACTCCGCTAATATTCGGTCCGCCCTTCAAAGGCATGCGCCAGCGTTTGGCCATCGACATATTCGAGTTCCCCACCGAAAGGAACGCCGTGGGCGATCCGGCTGGTGCGGATGTCGAGGCCCCGCGCCATTTCGTGGATGAAATTGGCGGTGACTTCCCCTTCCACGGTGGGATTGGTGGCGAGGATGACTTCGCTGACTTCGCCGCTGGCGAGGCGTTGCTCCAGCTTGTCGAAGCCCAGTTCGTCGGGGCCGATGCCGTCCAGCGGCGAGAGACGCCCCATGAGGACGAAATAGTAGCCGCGAAACCCGGTGGATTGCTCGATCGCCAGGACATCGGAGGGATGCTCGACGATGCACAGCAGCGAGGGATCGCGGGCCGGGTTGGCGCAGATATCACAAACGGGATGCTCGGTGAAGGTGCGGCAGCGCTGACATTCGCCGATGCTTTCCACCGCCTGGCGGAGCATATCGGCCAGGCGCAACGCGCCGGCCCGGTCTCTTTCCAGCAGATGAAACGCCATCCGCTGAGAGGTTTTGGCCCCGACGCCCGGCAGGCAACGCAGGGAATCGATCAGGCGTTGCAGTAGCGGCGCGTCGTTCATCACCCAGCGTCAGAACGGCAGGTTCAGGCCGGCTGGCAAACCGGCGGCAATGCCGGACATTTTCTCTCGGGTAGCCGCCGCGACCTTGTGAGCGGCGTCGTTGATGGCGGCCGCGATCAGATCTTCGAGCATGTCCTTGTCGTCTCCGAGCAGAGCGTCGTCGATTTCCACGCGGCGCACCTCGTGCTTGCCCGTCATAACGACCTTGGCCATGCCGCCGCCAGACTCGCCAGTCACCTCCAGCCTGGCGATTTCCTCCTGCGCCTTCTGCATGTCCTGCTGCATTTTCTGCGCCTGTTTCATAATGTTGCCTAGTCCACCTTTCATAAGCTCTCCTGGACGGGTTTGATGGATCCGGGAATGATATCAGCCCCAAACTGTTTTTGAATCTCCCCCACCACCGGGTCGGCGGCGATAGC
>DRPO01000537.1 GCA_011330835.1 Gammaproteobacteria bacterium
GAATGGGGTATTCTCAATCGCAAGAGGTATATTGGGCGTGAGGGGGGACTCGGTGGATCCGATGTTGGATTTGGTCAGTCGTCGGGTGAATCGCCCATGAGCCGTTCGATGATGGCTTCCAGTTCGGCGACCCGGGATTCGAGTTCGTTGAGGCGATTGTCGGGCGGGGTCGTGTCGATGTCGGGCGCGGTGAGTTCGTCGGCGAGCGTGTCCAGCGTGTCTTCCGGCTCCAGCGAGACTTCGGGGAAGAAGCAGTGCTGGTAGTGGATTTTCTGGTTTCGCGAGAGTTGCGGCAGTGGCCGGATCAGCGGGAAGGGGCGTTCGTCGCGCAGGCTACGCAGGGTTTCGGCGATGTGGCGGTAGTCCTGGAAGGGGTAGAACGGGTGGCTGGTGGCGAGCAGTTCCTGGAGGGTTTGCGGGCCGTTGAGCATGAGGTTGGCCATCAGGGCGAGTTGGGCCGGGCCGAGATGCAGCGCTTCGTTCATCTTGTGGCGGTAGCTGAATTCGCTGTGGTTGTGATCGACGTTGAGCAGGCCGGCGCGGATCAGCTTGGTGATGGCCTGGTTGGTCTGCGAGCGCTCCAGCGGGGTTAGTTCGGGGTTGTCCGGTTCTTTCTCGCAGGCGCTGGCGATGGTTTGCACCGAGCAGGGGTATTGGTCGGGGGATTTGAACTGGATTTCGAGGATGCGACCGAGCACCAGCACCTGGTCGGGGCTGAGGATCGGCGCGGCGGTGGCGTTGTTTGTCATTGTTCTAGGGCTCGGGTTTGCGTTTCCGGACAGGCGCCGACGGTGACGCGGGGGTGTCCGGCCAGGTCGCTCAGGGTTTCGATGGCCTGGTAGTCGCGCCGGGCGAGGCGTTTTCGCACCGGCTCGGCCTGATTATAACCATGTTCCAGCATCAACCAACCGCCGGGTTTGAGGTGGGCGCGCGCCTGGTCGATGATCGCGGCGAGGTTGGCGAGCCCGTCGTCCGCGCTGACCAGCGCCTGGCGCGGCTCGAAGCGCAGGTCGCCGGTTTGCAGGTGGGGGTCGCCGGGCGGGATGTACGGGGGGTTGGAGAGGATCAGATCGTAGGGTTCCCCGGCGAGCGCGTCGCACCAGTCGCCCTGGCGGAATTCGATGGCGTTCAGGCCGAGACGCTCGGCGTTCTGGCGGGCCAGCGTCAGCGCGGCGGCGCTCTGGTCGGTGGCGGTGATGCGCCAGCCGGGGCGTTCGGAGGCCAGCGCCAGCGCGATGGCTCCGGAGCCGGCGCCGAGGTCGGCGACGCGCGCCCGGGGCGAGGCGAGGCGGGCGAGGGCGGTTTCCACCAGCAGTTCGGTTTCCGGGCGGGGGATCAGGACATCGGGAGTGACGCGAAGTGGCAACGACCAGAATTCGCGCTGGCCGGTCAGGTGGCTGATGGGGCGGCCAGAGGCGCGTTTGTTCACCAGCGCGAGAAAGCGGCGCTCGGTGTCCGGCGGCAGGGGTTTTTCCGGCCAGGCGAGCAGGTGGCCGCGGGGCTTGTCGAGGCAGTGCGCCAGCAGCACTTCGGCGTCGAGGCGGGGGGAGTCGCCGGCGATGACGGCGCTCGCCTGATCCAGGGCTTCGGCGATCGTCGTCACGGCGTGTCGCCCGTTCAGCCTTCCCCGCCGCCGAGTTCAGCGAGTTGTTCGGCCTGGTGCTCGGCCAACAGCGGGTCGATGACCTGGTCGAGCTGGCCGGCGAGGATCTCGTCGAGCTTGTACAGCGTGAGGTTGATGCGGTGGTCGGTGACCCGCCCCTGGGGGAAGTTGTAGGTGCGGATGCGTTCGGAGCGGTCGCCGCTGCCGACCAGGCTCTTGCGCAGCGCGCTTTCCTCGCTTTGCTGCTTTTCGCGTTCGATTTCCAGCAGCCGGGTTTGCAGCAGCGACAGGGCGCGCGCCTTGTTCTTGTGCTGGGAGCGCTCGTCCTGACATTCGGCGACGATGCCGGTGGGCAGGTGGGTCAGACGCACGGCGGAGTCGGTCTTGTTGACGTGCTGGCCGCCGGCTCCAGAGGCGCGGTAGGTGTCGATGCGCAGGTCGGCGGGGTTGATCTCGGGCGCTTCGACTTCGTCCACTTCGGGCATGATGGCGACGGTGGCCGCCGAGGTGTGGACCCGGCCCTGGGATTCGGTCTCCGGCACCCGCTGGACGCGGTGCGCGCCGGATTCGAATTTCAGCCGGGAGTAGGCGCCCTGACCGACCACGCGGCTGATGATCTCCTTGTAGCCGCCGTGTTCGCCGGGGCTTTCGCTGAGCACCTCCACCCGCCAGCCGCGCAGCTCCGCGTAGCGCGAGTAGAGGCGGAACAGGTCGCCGGCGAACAGCGCGGCCTCGTCGCCGCCCGTGCCGGCGCGGATTTCCAGAAAGACGTTGCTGTTGTCGCGCGGGTCTTTCGGCAGCAGGTGTTTTTGCAGCTCGGTTTCCAGCGCCTCGATCCGGGGAAGCAGGGCCTTCTTTTCCTCGTTGGCCATTTCGCGGATCTCGGCGTCGTCCTCGGCGAGCATTTCCTCGGTGGAGGCCAGGTCTTCCCGCGCCTTGCGCCAGGCTTCGAAGGTCTCGATCACCGGGCCGAGTTGGCCATACTCCTGGGAGAGCGCGCGGAACTGGTTCTGGTCGGCGATGATGTCGGGATCGGCCAGCAGGCCGGTGACTTCTTCATAACGCTCGGCAAGCGCTTCGAGCTTGCGGCTGATGGATTCATTCATAGGGGCTCAGGCGTCGTCGAGCGGATCGTTGGCGTCGAGGTTCAGCAATTGGCGGGCGGCGTCGAGCAGTTCCTCCCGGCCTTCGTGGGCGGCGCGGTTCAGCGCCTGGGTGGGGTCGTGGATCAGCTTGTTGGTCAGGTTGTGGGCCAGCAGGCGAACCACTTCATCGGCGGGCTTGCCCTGGGCGATCAGGCGCAGCGCCTGGTCGGTGGCGCGTTGCTTGATGCCTTCCGCCCGCTGGCGGTAGCCGCGAATCATGTGCACGGCTTCCTGGCTCTTGAGCCAGCCCATGAACGCGTGCACCTGGGCGTCCACCAGCTCCTCGGCCTGCTTGGCGGCCTCGCGGCGGGATTGCAGGTTCTCCTCGATGACATCGTGCAGGTCATCGACGGTGTAGAGATAAACGTCGGGCAGCTCGGCGGTTTCCGGCTCGATATCGCGTGGCACGGCGATATCCACCATGAACACGGGCCGGTGCTTGCGCTTTTTCAACGCGCGCTCCACGGCGCCCTTGCCGAGAATGGGCAGCGGGCTGGCGGTGGAGCTGATGACGATATCCGCCTGGGGCAGGGCCTCGGCGATATCCATCAGCGTCATCGCGGTGGCGCCGAATTGCTCGGCGAGATTTTCGGCGCGCTTGAGCGTGCGGTTGGCGATCAGCATCTTGCCAATGTTCTGCTTGTCGAGGTGGCGCGCGGCGAGTTCGATGGTTTCGCCGGCCCCGATCAGCAGGGCGGTGTGTCCGTTCAGGTCGCCGAAGATCTGTTTGGCCAGGCTGACGGCGGCAAAGGCGACGGAGACGGCGCTGGAGCCGATCTCGGTTTCGGTGCGGATCTTCTTGGCGGTCTGGAAGGTGGTCTGGTAGAGGCGGTTGAGATAGCGGCCAATGCTGCGGGACTTGGACGCCACCTGATAGGCGGACTTGAGCTGGCCGAGAATCTGCGGCTCGCCCAGCACCAGCGAATCCAGCCCGCAGGCCACGCGCAGCATGTGGCGGACGGCTTCGCTGTCGTTGTGGTTGTAGAGGTAGGGTCGGATCTCCTCCGGATCGACCTCGTGATGCCGGGACAGCCAGTCCGGAATGATCAGCGCCGTGTCGTCGTCCTCTCGCCAGCAGGTCACCTCGGTGCGATTGCAGGTGGACAGGACAGCCGCCTCCTTGACGCCGGGCAGCTCCAGCAGCGACGCCAGCGTGTCGGGAATGGCGTC
>DRPO01000538.1 GCA_011330835.1 Gammaproteobacteria bacterium
GCCGCGCGTGGCCTTACTTCCTTGTCCAGTCGATTGTCCAGTTTTTCCTCTGCCCGCAGGAGGTCGTAACGAGACTGCAGGTTTAGCCAGAACTGAGCCTCCATTCCGAAATAACGACCTAAACGCAGCGCGGTATCGGCCGTAATCGAACGCTTGCCTTGCGTTATTTCACTGATCCTGCGCTGGGGCACACTGATATCCCTGGCCAGGCGGTACTGGGAGATCCCCATAGGCCGAAGAAACTCTTCCAGCAGAACCTCTCCCGGATGGATTGGATCAAAATCACGCTTGCTCATCTTGCACCTCTAGTGATAATCGACTATTTCCACGTCATGGGCGTCTCCATCTTTCCATACGAAACAGATACGCCACTGGCTATTTATTCGGATACTGTACTGTCCGGACCGGTCGCCCTTAAGTTTCTCGAGCCGATTCGAAGGCGGAACTGACAGAGAGTTCAACTGACTTGCTGCGGCGAGCATTTCAAGTTTCCGGGCCGCCAGACGTTGGATATCACGCGGAAGACGGCGGGAAAATCGCCCTTGATAGATCCGCTCAGCTTCCCGGCACTTAAAAGATCTGATCACCGTTGCAATGGTAGCGCAACGGGATAGTATCGTCAAGCGTTAGTATTTGAACGGGATCGGTATCCTCTCTCCGCAAGCTTGCCAGTGTCCGTAGGCCTGATAAGCCGGAGGCGCATCAGGCAATTCGAGGCCGCCGCAGGCATTGCCCGATGCGCCTTCGGCTTACCGAGCCTACGGGGTTCTTTTTGTGGCGGTCTTGGCAAGCTTGCCAGTCCTTTCTTTTTTGTCCTTCCTGCCTAGACTGCCTGCGTCAAGCGAGGTCGCGCGCTTTGTGATTGACCTCAAGGCTTTTTGTCAGACGGACGGCTAACATGCGCCAAATCATTTTTTTCACCACCAGGATTCGGGGGCTTATGGACTCATCGCTGCCGCTCGCGCGCTCTCAGCTCGCCTCATTCGCTTTCCCATCGCATTCCTGTCGCTTGCGCGGGATCAGCCATGTTCCCGCCTGAGTCGTTCCCCCGCCGTGTTTTGCTGGCGGTGACGGGGTTGTCGCCGCAGGTCGTGACGGAGACGCTTTTCGCGCTGGCGACGGATGAGACGAGCCCCTTTGTTCCGACGGAAATCCATCTGATTACCACGGGCGAGGGCAAGCGGCGCGCGGAGTTGGCGCTGCTGTCGGATGATCCGGGCTGGTTTCGACGGCTGCGCGAGGATTATGCGTTGCCGCCGATTGCGTTCTCGAGCGACCAGATCCACTGCATCAACGGTTCGGATGGCGAGACTCTGGATGACATTCGAACGCCGGCGGACAATGAGAAGCTGGCCGATCTGATTACCGCCACCGTGCGGGAGCTGACCGCCGACAGCGATGCCGCTGTCCACGCTTCCATCGCCGGGGGGCGCAAGACGATGGGGTTTTATCTGGGGTATGCGTTGTCGCTGTTTGGCCGTCCTCAGGATCGCCTGTCGCATGTGCTGGTGAGCGAGCCTTATGAGTCGAGCTGGGATTTTTTCTATCCCACGCCCACGACGCGGGTGATCACGACCCGCGATAACAAGCTGATCGATACCCGCGATGCCCGCGTGAGTCTGGCGGATATTCCCTTCGTCCGGCTGCGTCACGAACTCGATGCGCAGTGGCTCGCCGGGGACGCGGCCTTTTCCGATACCGTCGCCGCCGCGCAGCGGGCGCTGTTACCGCCGGAACTGGTCATCGACCTTCAGCGGCAACGCATCCGCGCGGGCGGGGTTGATATCGAGCTGCCGCCAAGGGAGCTGGCGCTGTATGCGGTGTTCGCCCAGCGGCTCCTGGACGGCGAAGGCCCCCTGTCGGCGCCGGTGAAAGATGCGCCCGACAATGAGTGGGCCGACCGTTTTCTCGCGCAATATCATGCAATTCGCGGCAACGAAGCCGATGACACGGATCGCACCGAAAAGGCCCTCGTCAAAGGCATGGATGGTGATTATTTCTCCAGCACAAAAAGCAAACTGCACAAATACCTGCGTCAGGCGCTCGGCAAAACCGGCGCGGAACCCTATTTGATCGACGACGGCGGCGCGAGACCCCGGCGCTACGGGCTCGGGCTGCCGGTCGGGGCCGTCCGGTTTGGCAAGCTTGCCGCGTCACGCGAAAGCGGCGGGACGCGATAGGCTGGCGCCCATGAAGACGAGAAACGACAACGACGCGCTCGCTCAACCGGCTTCCGGACGCCACAGCAGCAGTGACGGCTCCACCGAGGCTATCCGGTCAAAGTCCCGGTCACTCTGTAGCAGGGTCGTCCCATGCTCAATGGCGAGAGCGGCGATCAGGCAATCGTGCGGGCTGCGAATCGTGACGCCGCGCCAGCGACAGCGGGCGTACAACTCAGCCGCCAAGATGTGGGCATCCATCGTCTGTTCGAGCATCGGCAAACGGGTGAACCGGGCTTTCAAGGTCTCCAGCGCCTGCATGTCGCGAGCGCCCTGCACAAGCTCTTGCAGTATGGCGGGACAAAGCGCTGCTTCATCGTTGAGCAGAATCTCGCGAAGCATCCGGCTGTGCGGCGTATCCCGTCCACGCAGCAATGCCACCCAAACCGACGTATCAACCAGCATCTTCACCCATGCGGCGACGCATCTCACCCACGTCATAGTCGGGATCAAGCAGATCCTTACCGACAAGATCAAGGATCTCTCGCTGGCGATACCGCTCGGCCATCTCCCGCAGCGCGCGATCCACCACCTCCCGCTTGGTCTTGGCGCCGGTGAGCTTCATCGCCTCCGCCACCAGCTCGTCGTCGAGCACGATATTCGTTCTCATCGCAATACACCTCCTGATGTGTATTGTAGCACTCGTTATCACAGGACAGGAACATGACTGAAATACCGCTGAAAAATAAAATGGATGCGAGCTGCCGGATGGCGTTCGCAGCCTGCCTCCATGATCTGGGCAAGTTCGCGGAACGCGCCCGGATCGAGGAGGCCGCGACAAAAGACGCCCAGGGCAATAGCATTGCCGAGCGCAACAAGCAGCTCTACTGTCCCAACCGGGATGGCCGCTATTCCCATGTGCATGCGGCCTACTCGGCCATTGCCATCGACTTGCTGGAAAGCGCGCTGCCGCCCCTGAAAGGCGCGGATGTCGGCCCGTTCGCGGCCTGGAATGAGCCGGGAGCCGACGATTCGCTGATCAACGCCGCCGCCATGCACCACAAGCCGGATACGGCGCTGCAATGGCTGATCGCGACGGCGGATCGGGTCGCCTCCGGCTTCGAGCGCGACGCCTTCGATGACTACAACCAGGCGGTGGATGACGAGGGCGAGCGCCTGAACCACTATACGCGGCGGCAGTTGACGCTGTTCGAGCAGATCCGGTTGGATGGCGCGCCTGTCAGGGGCGAGGATCTGGCGTGGCGCTACCGGCTGGAACCCTTGTCCGTGGCCAGCCTGTTTCCCGCGCCGGCCAGCGAGATTGAGAAAGCGGGCAACAAGGCGGGCCAGGCGGACTATCGCAAGCTGTGGGACGCCTTCCGCGCAGCCCTGGACAACATCCCCGCAACCCATCGCAAGAACTGGAGCCTGTGGCTGGATCACTTCGATTCGCTGTGGGCGGCCTATGCCTCGGCCATTCCTTCCGCCACGGTGGGCGACACCAAACCGGAGGTATCGCTGTACGACCACTCGCGCGCCACCGCCGCGCTGGCCACGGCCCTGTGGCGCTATCACGAAAGCGACCCGCCCGAAGAGATTCGCGAACAGCTACGCGCGCAATGGGATCGGGAGCGCCAGCAGCAGTCATTGGCGGAATCGGCCTGGAACGAGGACAAATTTCTGCTGGTCATCGGCGACTTCTTCGGCATCCAGTCGTTCATCTTCGCCAGCGGCGGCGAGACGCAGAAAAACGCCGCCAAGTTGCTGCGGGGGCGTTCAGCCTACATCTCGCTGCTCACCGAATGCGCGGCGCTGAGGATTCTCGACGAACTGGGCCTGCCGCCCACCAGCCAGGTTATTAATGCGGCAGGCAAGTTCCTCATCGTCGCGCCCAACCGGCCCGAGGTGCGGGAGAAACTGTCGGAGATCCAGAGCGAATTCAACCACTGGTTTTTGAAACACACCTGGGGCGAGTCCGGCATCGGCATCGCCTGGGAGCCAGCGGCCTGCCATGATTTTCTCGACCATAACAGCGACGATGGGGAGCCGCCGTTCAAACGACTCATCGACCGCTTGTTCCAGCGGCTGGAGGACATCAAGGCGCGCCGCCTGGCTCTCTGCGCCGACAATGCGCCCGCGCCGGTATTCGAGGGCTTTCTCGACAGCTTCCACAACGACAAAGGCGTCTGCGCCATCGACGGGCGCTCTCCCGCCAGCGAATCGCTCCCCAAGGCGGAAGACAAATTCATCAGCCCGCTGGCGCTGGACCAGATCAATACTGGCAAGTGGCTGGCGCATAACGACCGGCTGCTTGTGACGCGCTCGAACATCGACCATCACACCCTGACGCTGAGTCTGTTCGGTTACCACATCAGCTTTACCGGAAATGAAGATGCCAGCGGCAAGTTCGGCGAGCTGGCCGTCAAGGGCGATCTGCGTCGCGCCTGGGACTACTCTCTTCCCGCTGCCGAGGATGCCGCGCTGTTCAACGGCTACGCAAGACGCAACATTAACGCCTATGTGCCCCAGATGGGGGACGCCAACGCCTGGGAAGCCGACCGTTACAAGGGCATCGAAGAGGACGCCGATTGGGATGCCCTGGCGCCCAAGAGCTTCGAGCACATCGCCCGGGATGATCTCTGGCTGGACGCCAGCGACCGCTGGAAAGGCACTGAGGCCCTGATCACCCTGAAAGGCGACGTGGACAACCTCGGTCGCATCTTCGAGGCCGGGCTGGAAAAACCGAGCTTCGCCAAATGGGCCTCGCTGTCCCGACAGATGAACGCCTTTTTTGCTGTTTTTCTGCCCTGGTACTGCCGGACTGAATATCCGTCTACCTACACGGTATTCGCCGGCGGCGACGACTTCTTCCTGATCGGCCCGTGGCGCAGCACCATCCGGCTGGCGCGTGGCATGCGCGAGGCGTTCCATCGCTATGTCGCGGAGAATGCGGACATCCATTTCTCCACCGGTCTGCTGATGACCAAGCCGGGCCTGCCGGTGGCGCAAATGGGCGAGATGGCGGAACAGGCTCTGGAACACGCCAAGAGCCACGATGGCAAGAACGCCGTGACGCTGTTCGGCCAAACCGTTTCCTGGGATGACTTCGACGAACTTTGGAAAACACTGGAAGCCATCAAGGAGAAGGACGATCAGTTCGACCTGAGCACCGGCTATCTCTATCGCCTGCAAGACCTGGCCGACATGTCCCATGACCTCAAGTGGGGAGAAAAAAGGCCGGAAAACGCCATCTGGCGCTCCTGGTTCAGCTATCGCACTTACCGCATGCTGGAACAAGCCCTCAAGGGCAAGGACAGGCAGAAAGAGCGCGAGCGCCGGATGCAGGAACTGGCCAAAATTCTGAGCGAACCCATCGAACGGTTTGGCAGCCGCTTCAAGATTCCGCTTTTTATTCACCTTTATCAGCAGCGCAGCTAAGGAGTAGATGACATGAGTTATCCAAACCAGAAAAGACACGGCGGCAAGCCCCGCCAGGATCGGCGCAGACTCGGCGTGACAATCCGCTTCACCAACGAGGAAGGAAAAATCGACGCCGACTTGTTCGACAAGACGGCCAACCGGGTCGCGAAAATCGTCGCTAACAAGAACGACCGTAGAGCGTCTCAGATTAACAAAAGCACCCAGCTTCGCCGGTTCTATGATGAACTGGTGATGTGGGAGGAAAAGGTTCGTCAGGACGAGAAGAAATTCGACGACTACCTGCCGTTCATTCGCATGCTCAAGGCCAAGGCCGCCTATGCGGAGGGCCGCAAGCTTGTCGATGGCGCTTTTGTGGATCTCATCGAGCAAGCTATCGACTTCATCAAGAGCGCGACCGACCTGCGCACGGCCAAACTGTTTTTCGAAGCCTTCATGGGCTTTTACAAACTGGAGAAAGGGGACTAACCATGAAACTGGACAAAATCTCGAAACTGACCGGAACCATTGAACTGGTGAGCGGCCTGCACATTGGCGGCGGAAACACCGAAATGCACATCGGCGGCACGGACAACCCCGTCATCAAAAATCCGGTAACAAACCAGCCCTATATCCCCGGCTCCAGTCTCAAGGGAAAAATGCGCAGCCTGATGGAGTGGCATGCGGGCGTTGTCGGCATCGCCGATGGCAAGGCGCTGGCAATCAAGCATATCGACAAACTCAACGGCAACCGCTCACAGGGCGTCGAAATCCTGCGCCTGTTCGGCTATGCGCCCAGCGGCGCCGGCCAGGACAACCCGAAACTTGTGGAAGAAATTGGCCCTACCCGGCTGGCGTTCTGGGACTGCAATCTCGACCCTGCTTGGGTGAAGGAGATGAGCAACAACAACCTGTTGCTCACCGAAACCAAGATGGAAAACTCCATCGACCGCATCAAGGGCACGGCGGAAAATCCGCGTAATACCGAGCGGGTTCCCGCTGGCGCGCGTTTCGATTTCCAGCTCACCCTCAAGGTCATCGACGGCGAAGACCTGCTCGATCCCGTCCTGCGCGGCCTGAAGCTGGTGGAGCTCTCCGGCCTGGGCGGCTCTGTGTCGCGCGGCTATGGCAAGCTCGCTTTCCGTGATCTGGCCCTGGACGGCGAATCGGTGCAGGAAAAACTCGAACAGGTGCAACTGTAGGGGGAAACATGGATCGTTCTATTGCCACGATCAAGCCGCGCTCGGCCTTTGGCGGGCCGATCCGGGGCGACACGCTGTTCGGCCAGCTCTGCTGGGCGGCGCGTCATCGCTGGGGCGAAGACCGCCTGTCTGAACTGTTGCAGGGCTACACCGAAGGACAGCCGTATCTGGTCGTCTCCGACGCCTTCCCGGCGGGCTACCTGCCGCGCCCGGCGCTGCCAATGCACCGCTTCGACGAAGTACCTGACGCCGACCGGAAGGCGGTGAAGAAGAGACGCTGGTTGCCGCGCAAGCACTTTGCCGAGCCATTGCGCCAATGGCTCAACCACGCCAAGCCGGACAGCGAGATCTCAAGCGTTGAACTGATAGCAGCACATATCCAGCCGCACAATACCATCAACCGGATGACCGGCACGACGGGCACTGGCGAGTTCGCGCCCTACACCATGGCGCGGCACTGGTTCGCGCCCGATCTGGCCCTGGACATCTATCTTGCCTACGACGCCGAACGGCTGTCGGAAAACGACATCCGCCAGCTTCTGGAAGACGTCGGGCACGCGGGTTATGGCCGCGACGCCAGCATCGGACTCGGCAAATTCGAAGTCTCGGGGATGTCGTCAGAAGACTGGCCCGCCCAGGACAACGCCAACGCCATGCTGACGCTGGCCCCCTGCGCGCCCCAGGGCCTTGGCTTTGACGCGTCAAAAAGCTGGTATCAGCCTTTCACCCGTTTCGGGCGGCATGGCGACGTGGCCGTACACACGGGACGGCCTTTCAAAAACCCGTTGCTGATGGCCGACGCCGGCGCGCTGCTGGCCAGACGAGATGGCGCGGTCGATACAGTCTGCGGCCAGGGGCTGGGTGGCAGCGGCCAGCTATCCAAAGCCATCGAATCCACCGTACACCAGGGCTACGCACCCGCCTTGCCGGTTTTTCTGGAGGAAACATCATGAGCGGCATCCCCGAAACCCGACAACTCTGGATCACCCCCCTTTCGCCGGTTCACATGGGAACCGACGAGGACTACACGCCCACCAGTTATGTCATCGACGGCAACGCGCTGTATGAATTCGACCAGCACGCATTGGAGAATCTGCCAGACATCGAGCGCAAGAAACTGGACGGCTTGCTCAACGGCAAGGCCACGCCAGACATGCTGAAAAACGTCCAGGCATTTTTCCACCGAAATCGAGAATGGCTGATACCGGAAGCGATCAATATCGTGCGTGTCAGTGAAGAAATGGCCATGCTCTACGAAGACCGAGTCGGCAAAGCAGCCAACATCGAGTCCGATGGAAAACAGGTGCTGAACGCGCTGGAAATCGAACGCGCCTATTACAACCCGACCGATCGGCGCCTGATGTTGCCGGGGAGTGGGCTGAAAGGCGCGATGCGCACGGCGCTTCTCGACGCCATCAATAACGGCCAGCGCCCTGAAAGACGCGAGCGAAACCGCGATCTGCAACAACGTGTATTTCAATACACCATGCGCGAGTTGCACAAGGACCCCATGCGACTCGTTCAGGTAGGCGACTGCACCTGGCAAGGGCCAAGCGATCTCAACAGCGCTGAGGTGCTATTTGCTGTCAATCGGAAAAAGCATCCTGTCGTTGATGAAAATGGAAACTTGAGGGCATCTCAGGCCGACAATCTGTACCAGTTGCTCGAATGCGCCGCACCTTTCCGCCTGCGGGCGTTTCAGGGAACGCTGAATATTTCAGATTTCGGCGATGCCCGGAATATTTCAAATCGGCTTCCGAAATACCGTTTCAGCTTCGGCGAAATCGCCACGGCCTGCAATCGCTTCTACCGCCCCATTTTCGACCGCGAACTGGCGCTGCTGAAAAAGCGCGGCTTTCTCGACAGCGCCTGGCGAGAAACGGTGGAAACGCTGCTCGGCAACGAGTCCATCCGCCAGCGGCTGGAAAACAACGACGCCTTCCTGTTGCGCGTTGGTCGCCACAGCGGCGCGGAATCCGTCACGCTCAACGGTGTGCGTACGATAAAGATCATGAAGGGAAAGAAGGAAAAACCGGCTTGGGAACCAGAAGCCAAAACCCTCTGGCTCGCCACCGGCGACAAGGCCGACAAGCGCTACCTCAAGCCCTTTGGCTGGCTGCTGGTGGAAATGACCGAACTCGACGAACCCCTGCCCCCATGGCCGGAAGCCGAAGCCCTCATGGTTCAGCACAATGACGCCATGACGCGGTGGCTCGCAAACATCCGCGAAAAACAATCCGCGCTCGCGGCAAAAGCGCAGGCATCCCGCGAAGAACGCGCCGCCCGCGCGGCCCAGGCGGCCCGCGAAGCAGAGGAGAAAGCTCTCCGGGAAAAGGAGGAAAAAGAACGCCTGGCCCAGCTTTCCCCTTTCGAACGCGACCTGGAGCAACTCATAGCCGCGAACCGCAACAATAACCCCGGCGCATTCCTGCTCAGCAGACTGATCGCCGGGGAGTGGTCCGACAGCGACGATCAGCGTGTCGTCGCGGAGAAAATCAAATCGCTCTGGGAAGAGGAGAAGAAGTGGATTCCCGACTTCTCCGGCAAGAACAAACAGAAGGTCAAGCAGAAGGATCGTTGCCAAAAAGTGCTGGAATACCTGTCGAGCTGACCCGCCCTTGGGGCGGGTTTCGCGCTCCGCCCCATCCTCTCAAGACCACAGAACTGGAGTAACCGTCATGGCTCACACGCTCATTACCCTTCTCGGTCGCGTACCGCGCAACGACAAGGGTTATCGCACCACCAAATATCGATTCCCCGATGGCGCCCTCAGCGAGCCGGTGGCCTTTTTCGGTCGGGAGCTGTCCCAGCGGCTGCGCCCCGACCGGCTGGTCATTCTTGGCACCGCCGGCAGCATGTGGGATCACCTGTTCGAAAAGGATATCGACCTCGGCGAACAGGGTGAAGAGCAGCGGGTCGCCCTCATGGAGGCGGTCGAGCGCAAGCGTGTCGATGAGCCCATGCCGCGGTCGCTGGCTCCGCTGCTTTCCAAAGAGCTGGCGGTCGATGTGACGCTGCGCATCATTCCCTATTGCCGCACGCCGGAGGAGCAGTCGGCGCTGCTGCGCATCCTGGCGGAAGAGGTGAACGAAGGCGACCGGATCGACCTGGATGTCACCCACGGTTTTCGTCATCTGCCCATGCTGATGCTGCTGGCGGCCATGTACCTGCGCCTGGCCAGGGACGCGCGGATCAGCGGCATCTGGTATGGCGCCTTCGATCCCGACACTGGCGATGCCCCGGTCATGGAGCTGTCCGGGTTGTTGCGCTTCATGGAGTGGCTACAGGCGCTGCATGGCTTCGACAAGGATGGCGACTACGGCGCATTCGCCCCGCTGCTGGAACAGGCCGGCGCGGAAGCGCATCTGGTGGACGCCCTGAGGCGAGCGGCCTATTTCGAAAACATCCTCAACGTGGGTGAGGCCACCGGGGAGCTGCGCAAGGCATTGGCGCAGATGGAAACCCCTCGACTCGACGCGCCGGAGGCCGAACTCGTCCTGCCCATATTGCGCGAGCGGCTGGCCTGGGTAAGCGAGAAAAAGCAGTTCGAAAAACAGATTCGCCTCGCCCGCCAGTCCCTGGCGCGCACCGACTATCTGCGCGCCGTGCTCTATCTCTACGAAGCCGTCATCACCCGGCTATGCCAGCTGGCGGGGGTACAGATCCAGGACTTTTCCGAACGCGAAGACCTGCGCAAGCGTTACGAAGAAAAGGTGCGTGACTTTCCGGACGAGCGGCAGCAATACCTGCTGCTGAAAAACCTGCGCAACCAGGTCGCCCACGGCACCCGCCCGACCAGGGGAGATGTGCAGAAGGCACTGCTCAACGAAGCGCAGATGAAACAGACCCTGGAGACACTGTTGCAGGCCGTCGAAGCTGGCGAGCTGCCATCGGCCAGAGCGATTGAGGATGGTTGACGGCAAGCTTGCCACTTTGGACAACCCGTGAACTACAACCAGAGAATGCGCCATGACCAACCCAGCTACCAGGATACAACCACAGGACAAGCCCATGATACGAAAAGAACTGACCGTTCATTTCAACACCCCGGCCTTTCTCGGCAATGCCGAGCAGAACGGCCAGTGGCGCACGCCGCCGTTCAAGCACTTGTTGCGGGAATGGTGGCGGGTGGCATGGGCCGAAGCACGTGGCTTCAATATCAACCTCGGTGAGATGCGACGCACGGAAGGCCGTTTGTTCGGCGTAGCAGCGGATGAGGGGGATACGCGAAAGAGTCAGGTGAGGATTCGGCTGGGGCGATGGGATATTGGCAAAGAAAAAAATTGGGGTAAGGGTCTTAAGGTATTTCATCCGGAAGTGGGCAAGAATGGAATATCGGTAGGCTCCGATCTCTATCTTGGCTACGGTCCGCTGACTTACGACAAAAACACGAAAGGGACACGGTTGAAGGCCAACGCTGGTATTCAGGCCGGAGAAAAAAATGATCTGAAGCTGGCCTATCCGAGCACAGAACAGGCGATGCTGGACAGGGCGCTGGCGCTGGCCTCGGCTTTTGGCGCCTTGGGTGGCCGAGCTCGCAATGGCTGGGGGTCGCTGGAGCTGGATGGCGGCGATTTACCAGGGCTGGATCAGTTGCCACTGCGCGACTGGCGAGAATGTCTGACGCTGGAGTGGGCGCACGCCATTGGGCAGGACGAAAACGGGCCGCTGATTTGGAAGACGGGTCATTTCTCCAACTGGTCGGAGCTGATGAAAATACTGGCCAAACTCAAGATCGACCTGCGGACCTCATTTACCTTTAACAGTGGCAATAATGCTCATCGACCGGAGCCTCGTCACTGGCTGAGCTACCCCGTCACCAACCATTCGGTGAGATCGTGGGGCCGAGATGCGCGCCTGCCCAACACTCTGCGCTTCAAAGTTCGCCGCGCTGACAATGGGGGGCTGTATGGTGTGATTTTCCACATGCCTTGCAAACCGCCGA
>DRPO01000539.1 GCA_011330835.1 Gammaproteobacteria bacterium
ACAGTATTTCGCGAATGGAGGAGCCTCGCCGGGGTTTGCGATGAACAGCCTGTCAGCCGGATAAATCGTTTCCAGGGCGGAATGGACTGGCGCGGTCTTGTCATACTGCTGTTACACGGCGTCCCGACAATGGAGACTCCCTATAACGTTGGAAGCACGGTATGAAAGCAAAGATTCTGATGGCGGCCATCGCGGCGCTGGGTATTGGCGACGCTCAGGCGGCGGGACGCGACATGATCAACATCGTCGGCTCATCGACGGTCTATCCCTTCACCACGATCGTCGCCGAACATTTCGGCAAGAAGACCGGCAGGCCCACGCCCAAGGTGGAATCCACCGGCACCGGCGGCGGCATGAAACTCTTCTGCGCCGGCGCGGGCATCAACACCCCCGACTTCACCGACGCCTCGCGCCGCATCAAGAGCAGCGAATACGAGACCTGCCAGAAGAACGGCGTCAAGAAGATTACCGAGATCCAGGTGGGTTACGACGGCATCGTCGTGGCCAATTCCAATAAAGGCCCGGACTTCAAGCTGACGCGCAAGGATCTGTTTCTCGCCCTGGCCCGGCAGGTTCCCGCGCCGGACGGCGGCAAGAAACTGGTGGACAACCCCTTCCACTACTGGGACGAAATCAACAAATCCCTGCCGCACGAAAAAATCGAAGTGCTCGGCCCGCCGCCCACTTCCGGCACCCGAGACGCTTTCGACGAACTGGCGCTGCAGGGCGGTTGCCAGACATTCGACTGGATCAAGGCCATCAAAAAGCAGGACAAAAAGAAATTCAAGGCCATCTGCCAATCGATCCGCGAAGACGGCGCCTACATCGAAGCCGGCGAGAACGACAACCTGATCGTCCAGAAACTAAGCGCCAATCCCAAGGCCCTGGGCATTTTCGGCTTCTCGTTCCTCGACCAGAATACCGACAAGATCAAGGGCGCGATTGTAGACGGCTCCGAACCCACCTTCGAAAACATCGCCTCCAAGGCGTATCCGCTCTCCCGGCCGCTGTTCATCTACGCCAAGGGCGAACACCTCGGCGTTGTGCCCGGCATGAAAGCCTTCGTCCAGGAATACACCTCGGAAGAAGCCTTCGGCGAGGACGGCTATCTGGTGGACAAGGGGCTTATCCCGATGCCCGAGGAGATGCGCGCCAAGGTGCGCCGGCGGGCCAGAGCGTTCGAGCCGATGAAATTCCGAGGCTGATCATTCTCCCTTCGCGACACGGCAACCGGAGATTCGGTTGCCGTTTCACTCCGTCACCGAACCCCGCTCCATCATTCCCCCACCTTGTCATTCCCGCCCACCTTCTCATTGTCATTCCCGCGAAAGCGGGAATCCAGCGCCTCGTTCTGGATTCCGGGTCTTCGCTCCACTCAGCCCGGAATGACGGATGGGTGGTGGGGATTCGGTCGTGGAGACCCCAACCCTCTCAGAGGGAACAGTCGGTACGACCGACTGAGCCACGACAGTATGAAGCTATTGATAGACTTCTTGTATCCGAGGTTGCGCGGTCAAATTCTTTCAAATGGCCGAACCCGGATCTTTCAATCAGCCGCATCTCGGTAGAGCTTCCGACATGGGGCGGGCGTTGTTCTCTATTCGCGAATCACGAATACGCTCCCGAAAGCCTTTCGATGAAGTTCTGGTTCTTCACTCCTCAAGTCAGATCAAACTCAGCTCCAGTTTGTGCTTGCGCCTTTCCCAGTCCGGCATGACCTTCTCGAGCAGCTGGTAGAAAGCGGGGCTGTGATCCGGGTGGGTCAAGTGGCACAACTCGTGGGTGATGACATAGTCGATGCACTCGCGCGGCGTCTGGATCAGGCTGAGGTTCAGCGTCAACGCGCCGTTCTCCGAGAGACTGCCCCAGCGGGTCTTCATTCGCCGGATTTTCAGCCTGGGGCGGGGCAATCCCTCGCGTGAGAAATGGGGCCAGCAGCGCTCGAAGCTCTCGGCGAATTTTTCGCGCGCCCGCTTTGCCAGCCATTGCCAAAGCAGCCGGCGGACTTCTTCCCGATTTTGAGGATCCCGGCAGGTGATCCAGAAGCGCCCCCGGCTGAGCTTTACGGATGGCTGCCCGCCCTGTAGCAGCTTGAGGCGATACTGGCGGCCCAGGTAGCGGTGTGTTTCTCCGCCGATATATTGTCGCGCCGGCGTGCGGGGCTTGAATTGTTCGAAATAGGCTTGCTGCCGGCGTATCCAGCGCGCGCGTTTGAGCACCCGCGCTTCGACTTCCGTGAAGTCCGCCTCCCTGGGCGCTTTCACCACCACCTGGCCATCGGGGTGTACGGCGATCTCCAGGGTTTTTCTGGCGACGCGGCGCAGCTCGAACCGCAGGTCAGCGCGCCCGTAGGTCAGGGCGTGGCGGGTGATCGTCATGCGCGCATCCGGTGGCGGGCGACCTGCATGGCGCGTTCGATGATCTCGTCCATCCGCGCCAGATCCAGTTCCACCCGGCGCTCGCCTCTGACGTGATCGAACAGGTAGTCGTCGATGTCGTTCATCGCCTGTTTCTGGGCGTCGCTGTCGTCCCAGAAGTGAACCTTCCAGTGACGTTGCAGGATGTGCTGAATCGCCAGCGCGGTTTCGGCGGCAATCTCCTCTGAATCCACGTTATCGTTGAAGAAAGGCTTCAGCACGCCGTAATAGGCCAAGGCGTCCCCGTTGCCCTCCAGTTGTGGAGGCGCGTCGTCGCGCCGACGGTTGGCGACCGTGTCGCGGATCTCGGTGACCTTGTTCAGGTATTCGAGGTCTGAAAGCCGCCTGGCCCGGAAGTCATCAATTGCCTGCTGGATGAGCCGGGAGAATTTCTCATAGAAGGCCGGGTCCTCGTCCATCTTCTCGGTAATGGCCTTTTTGGTCGCATGGGCGATGGCGTCCGCCTTCGCGGCGGTGGTCTTTCCCGCATAGACGCCCCGGTTCTCCTTGACCGCGTTGAAGGTATGGTCGTCGAAGATGTTGACCGGCTCGTTGAGCCGAATGACCTCGTTGGCCTGAATGTGGGTGTCCAGCAACTTCTTGATCTTTGGTTCATAGTCGCGGTAGTCGATGGACTCCGCGTAACGCAGCTTCACCGCCGCCTTCAGGTTCTGGAAGCGCTTCAGGTCATCTTTGTAGCGCTGCTGGGTGGCCTCGGGCGTGCTCATGACGAACTGCTCGGAAGAGAGGGCGATGCCCAGCGTGCGGGCATAGTCGGCCAATCGCTGGTAAAACTCCTCACGCAGGGCGTCGTCGGCCAGCAATACCTCGTAGGCCTCCTCGTCGTGCTGATTCTTGACCTCTTTGAACAGGTCCCAAAGATCGGAGTAGCGCTGCGGGAGTTTGGATACCTCCTCCTGAATCGGAGTCAGGGCGCCCTCCAGATCCTGCTCGTCGAAGCCCTCCAGG
>DRPO01000540.1 GCA_011330835.1 Gammaproteobacteria bacterium
AGGCGTGAAAACGCAGGCATAGTGGGGCTATGGCAAGTTTTTACAACGCAGCTATCGGCGAAAACCTACGCGCCCTAAATGGGGTATTCTTGATCGCAAGAGGTATATTAGTGGAGTTGCCGGGAGACCAGGTGGGGTGGCGGCTGACAGCGAGCCCGGACAGCTGGCGTGACGCCCGCGCCGAGAAGAATGTAGACGAGTTGCCGCCCGACAGCGCCGGTTTCATCCTGATGAGCAATCAGACCCGCGAGCAGTTCCGAGGCGGGGGATTCGCTGGCGGTTGGGCTGTCGGCTTCCCTGGGAAGGGGTGGGATCATCGGGGCGTTCTCTGAGTGAAGAATCGATTTCCGGCGAATCCGGAGCTGACGCGGATTTTCCGGCGGACGCGCTATTCGCGGTCCAGCGAAAAATCCGAATCATTACAGACTATGTAGTTCAGTTCCGGTTAGAATTCAAACATGTCATTTTCTCCTGATCACGCGATCGGCTTTCGCTTTACCGGGCGGGACTATGAGCCGACGACCGGAACGGCCCGCTTTGGTTTCACGCTGGAAATGGCGGGCGAGCGCAAGGACATTCCGTTTGTCGAGACGCTGCAATTCGTCGATGCGCCGCCCGTGTCTGACGGCGGTCGGCGGTCGGCGTTGGCGCGTTGTCTGAAGTATCTGCACCTGGCGCTTGGCGTCAGCTATTACAAGGCGGCGATTCCTCCTCGAATCACTGTCGAAGGCGAGCCCTTGCCCGAGGATGTGGCGCGGTTTTTCGACAAGCTCTATTGGCATGGGCTGGGTGAGTTCAGCTATGTCAACCGGGTGGATCTGACGGATCGGATCCGGTTTCCGTCCGATGCGTCGGCCCGCGATCCGTCGCCGGCGTTCTCGCCTTCCGCCGGGGTGCTGACGCCGATTGGCGGCGGCAAGGATTCGCTGGTCAGCATCGAGTTGCTGCGCGCCGCCGGCGTGGACTTTTCGACGTTCTATATGGGCGACTCCGCGCTGATCGACGAGATGTCGGCAAGCCTGGGCGTTCCGCGCGTCCGGGTTCGGCGGCGGATCAGTCCGGCGCTGTTCGAACTCAACCGGCAAGGGGCGCTCAACGGACATGTGCCGATTTCAGCCATTATTGCGTTTGTCGCGCTGACGGCGGCGGTGATTCATGGCTTCGATCATATCGTGTTGTCCAATGAACGCTCGGCCAATATCCCCAATACCGAATACCTGGGCAGGGCGATCAATCACCAGTACAGCAAGAGCCTCGAATTCGAGGAGGATTTTTCGCGGCTGACGGCGGCGCATGTCAGCCCGGATATTCATTATTTTTCGCTGTTGCGCGGTTTTTCCGAATTGAAAATCGCTTCGCTGTTCAGCCGCCACGAGCAACATCATCCTCATTTTGGCAGTTGCAATCGCGGGTTCCGGATTCACGAGCCGAAGTCCGGGAGCCGCTGGTGCAACGATTGCCCGAAATGCCGGTTTGTTTTTCTGTCTCTGGCGCCGTTCATGGATAAATCCTCACTGGTGGCCATTTTTGGCAAGAACCTGCTGGACGAGGCGTCCCAGTTCGCCGGCTACCGGGAACTTGCCGGCGCCGAGGGTTTCAAGCCTTTCGAATGCGTGGGCGATGTCAACGAATCGCGGGCGGCGCTGTACCTGATCGCCGACAAGCCCGAGTGGCGAGACGATCGGGTGGTCAGGTGGTTCAATGAGCGCGTCAGGCCGGAATGGCAAACGCCCGAAAACGCGGTGGCGGCGGAGATGGCGTTTTCCGACCGGCACCGTATTCCCGAACCTTTTCTGTCCATTGTCCGTGAAGCTTGAGCAACTGAACGGCCAGCGCGTCGCCATCTGGGGCGCCGGGCGAGAGGGACTGGCGCTGGCGGAACTGCTGCGCTCGCGCCTGCCGGAGACGCCGCTGGTCATGCTCAACGACGCTCCGCTGGACGCGGAGCGGAAAGCGCGGCTCGATGCGCTGGGTGTCGCCGAAATCATCGAAGGCGATCGGGTTGGCGAGGCGCTGGCGCGGTTCGAGGCGATTTTCAAGTCGCCCGGCGTCAGTCAGTATCGTCAGGACATTCTGGCGGCGAAGGCCGGGGGGACGCGGTTCACCTCCGGAACGCAGTTGTGGTTCGATGAACACCCCGGCGCGACGACAATCTGCATTACCGGCTCCAAGGGGAAAAGCACGACGGCCTCGCTGGTGGCGGCAATGCTGCGCCATCAGGGGAAAAGCACGGTGCTGGCCGGCAATATCGGCCTGCCGCTGGCGGAACTCTTCGATCAGCCGGAGGCCGAGTTCCATGTGATCGAGCTGTCCAGTTACCAGACGGCGGACCTGGATGTTCATCCATCCCTCGGCGTGTTGCTCAACCTGTTTCCAGAGCATCTCGACTGGCACGGTTCCGTGGCGCGCTACTATGCGGACAAGCTGAGGCTGTTCCATCGGCTGGGGCCTGGAGAGGCGATCATCAATGCGGTCGATGCGGGTACGGCGTCGAGTGGCTTCCATTGGCGGAATCCCGTGTATTTCAACGATCCCGGCGGATTGCATGTCAGGGACGGCTGGTTCTTCGATGGCGCTCGGCGACTGTTTCCCGCCACCGGGCTGCCGCTGCCGGGAGCGCACAACCAGTCGAACATCTGCGCCGCGTTGAGCGTTCTCAAGCGTCTCGGCCTGCCGTTGATGCCGGCGCGGGAAGCCATCGAGCATTTCCGGCCGTTGCCGCACCGTTTCGAATCGATCGGTGAAATCGGCGGGATCGAATACATCGATGACAGCATTTCCACCATTCCACAGGCGGCGATCGAGGCCATGAAAGCCTTGCCGGAGCGCCGGGTGACGGTGCTGCTGGGCGGCTACGACCGCGAGCTGGAGTATGCGCCATTGATCGACTATCTGCTCGGCGAATCGGCGCGTCACCGCGTCGCCGTTATCTGCATGGGCGACAGCGGCAAGCGGCTGTACCGCGAACTCAAGGCGCGTGGTGCGCAAGGCCAACCGCCAGCTTTTCTCGTTTCCGGACTGGGCGAAGCGGTGGCCGTCGCCCGACGCGAGACGCCCGCCGGAGGCGTCGTGCTGCTGTCTCCGGCGGCGCCCAGCTATGGCGAGTTCAGCTCTTTCGCGGAGCGGGGCGAGGCGTTCCGGCGTCTGGCGATGGCCGGGATCAGTTGATGTCCCCGCCCTGGTTGTCGGCGAAGAAATTGCCGCTCTGCTGAATGAAGGCGTTGTCGGGTCCGACCCGGATGCCCAGGCCGGCGCTGTTGGTGATGGTGCTGTCCGTAATGCTGGCCAGGGCGAGGCCTTCCGCCGCGCCCGACAGGTTCAGGTTGGCCAGGTTGCCCGCGCCGCCGCCATAGCTGATATCGACGTACTGGAAATTGCTGGCGACATCGTCGTCCGACCCGGCGATTTCGATGCCGGCCCAGTAGCCCGGCGTTTGTTCCTGGGCGGTGAAAACGATGCGCGAGTCCGCCGCGCCAATGGCGTTCAGTGCGCCGTCGCCTTCCACCAGCAAGCGGGCGTCGCGGTCGAAGGCGAGCACGATGCCGGGTTGCAAGGTCAGCGCGGCATGGAGGGTATGCGTTCCACTGGCCATGCCATAGGCCGCATTGATGGCCGGCCAGGTCTGATCCTCGTCAAGCGTCTCGGGCGTCAGATCCAGGTAATCGCGCTTGTTGCCGAAAAAGCTGGAGTTGGCGGCGTCCAGCAACGGGGCGTAGCTCATGGGCATGCGACCCGCGCCGGCGGCGTTGCCGGTCGAGGTGATGACGCTGAAATCGTCGATATCGGCGCTGTCCCGAAAAATGAAGCCATAGCCGCCGCCCTGGGCGAGAATGGCGTTGTCGACGCGGACGCGGGCGCGCTTTTCGGAGTTGCCGCGAACCACCAGGTTGGCGGATTCGGCGCTGGCTCCGCCATATTCGATGGTGACCCAGGACAGGCGGTTGTCCTGGCTGTCAGCGCCCACGAAGCTCACGCCTTGCCAATACCCAGGCGTCTTTTCCGCGCCGGTCAGGACGATGCGTTGCTCGGGCGAGCCTACCGCCGTCAGCGAGCCGCCCTGGTTGATTTCCAGCCTGGCGCTGGCTTCGAAGATCAGGGTGACGCCGGGATCGAGGATCAGTTGCCCGCCGTTGGCCACGAAGATGTCGTTGGTGACCAGATAGCAGCCGGCTTCCAGTTCTCGCCGATCGGAGACGTTATCCGACAGCAGGCCGGCGCATTCGTTGTCCCGGATTTCGAGTACGGCCTTGTCCGCGTCCCCCAGGGCCACCCCATCAACCCCGCCCAGGTTGAGCACGACGGTCTCGCGCCGCTCCAGCTCGGAGTCGGCCAGCAGCGGAATTTCAAAGGTCTTTTCGGTGGCGTCGCCCGGCTCCCAGGTCAAGACGCCCGACTGGGGCTGGTAGTCGGCGCCCGGCGTCGCGCTGCCGGGGCTGGTGCTGTATCCGACGCTGGCGGCCTTGCTTACATCGCCGGTGCGAACGACGGTGATCAGCGCGGCGCTGTCGGCCTCGCTGGAGACGTATTTCTCCGCGCTGAATTCGACCCGGGGTTCGCCGGGGCCCGAGTCGGTGGACAGGCAGCCGCCCAGAGCCAGGCAAACCGTTGACAGCGCCCCGATGGTTGAAACGTGCTTCATGTTATGGTCCTCACTAGTCAAAGCCATCCCGGCTGGCGACAGGGAGCATCCTCCTGATGTTCTGCAAGAAGTATCAATGGGCGTATAGAGTAGGAACGCCGAAAAGAGGGGGCTACGCGGGGGAAATAAATTCTCGTGTCAAATCACAGAATTACGGGGCGTTTGGTGAAAATATGGGAGGGCGCGCACAAAAAAATGTGATGGAAAGCCCCCGGCGGGGCGCAGCTGCTCGCGGGAATCCCCGCTCATTCGCGAAAACCGGGGATCAGGATTCGGGAATCCGCAGTTTCTGCCCGGGCTTGATCAGGTTGCCATGCAGCTGGTTGCTGGCCTTGATCCTGACGATCGGAATGCCGTAACGGTGCGCGATATGGCTGAGGGTCTCGCCCCGGCGCACCTTGTGGGTGAGCGAGGCGACTTCGACCTTGCTGTCGATCTCGGTCTTGGCCACCTGGTAGCGGGCGGCGGCTTCGATGGGGAGCAGGACTTTCGACTGTTTGCCGGGCGGTGTGATGCCGCGAATCAATCCGGCGTTCATCTTGAGCACCAGATCCGGATCGAGTTTTAGCGCCTTGGCCAGCTTGACGAGCGAAGTTCGGCCCTTGACCTCGACGGTTTCGAAATAGCTGGAAGGATGAATCGGATGGAGCTTGACGCCGTAGAGTTCGGGGGTTTCGAGGATGGATACGACGGCCAGGAAACGAGGCACGTAGCGCATGGTTTCTTTCGGCAGGCGCAGGCTCCAGTAGTCTTCGGGAAGGCCGCGCTTGCGGTTGCGCTTGATGGCGCGGTTGATGGTGGCTTCTCCGGCGTTGTAGGCCGCCAGCGCCAGTAGCCAGTCGCCATCGTAGAGCTTGTTCAGGTGCTTGAGATAGGCGATGGCGGCTTCGGTGGCGGCCAGCGGGTCGCGCCGCCCGTCATACCACCAGTTGCGTTGCAGGCCATACTTGCCGGCGGTCGAGCGGATGAACTGCCACAGCCCCCCCGCGCCGTACCGGGAGGTGGCCGAGGGTTCGTAGGCGCTTTCAACGATCGGCAGGGCGGCCAGCTCCACCGGGACCGAAGCGGATTTCAGCGATTTGGTGATGTGGTAGAGATAGGGCTCGGCGCGCCGGGTCACCTTGTTGAGGTAATGCGGATAACGGATGTAGCGCCGGCGCTCTTTGGCGATTCGGGGTTCGTCCGGGTCGAAGGCCAGACTCAGGTTGTTGCGAAACAGATCCCAGACGGTCTTGGGCGGCGCATTGCTGCTGACCGTCTTGGCGTTGGTTTCAGACTGGGGGTCGATGAAAACCGGAAGCTTGAAACTGTCCCACTCCTCGATCGGAGGGAAGATGCTGGTAATGTCGCCGGAAGGCGGCGCTTTCGCCTCGGGTTTCGGGGAGAGCGCCGGTTTGTCCGTCGCGCCAGGCGTGGCGCAACCGGCCAGGGAGACAAACAGCAGACAAAGTGTCGAAGATCGAACGCCAAAGGACATAAACGATTATCCTTATTAGATGAGCGCGTCTACTATAACGGTTCGACTTGTGAATTTGTAGCTATTTGTGATGGGTTTCAAGAAAAATCGGTCAGCGATGATTGAAATCCTCCGATCGAAAGCGCCGCCATCCCGGCCGGCCAAGGCGTTTTGTGAATTCCGCGGCAGGGTCTC
>DRPO01000541.1 GCA_011330835.1 Gammaproteobacteria bacterium
CGGAATCGGCTTCTCCCGCAGCGATCGCGCGGCCCGAGTCCATCGCCAGTGAACAGGTAGTCGAGAGCGAACCCCAGCCAGTCGTTCCCGAAATGCCGGACGCGTATGCGCGGCCCTATACTGGCGTTGGCGCGCCCGATGTTTCCGAGCGTCCCGCAAGGCCGGTGGAAGCCGAGCCCGAACCCCCGGTTCTGCGCCATCGCGCCGATCGGGGGGGGGCGGTATCGCCGCCTTATAATGAGCCGGTCGAGCCATTCACTCTCAGCAGGGCGATGAATCAGACCATGCCGAAGATGCGTCGCGCGGCGCCCGACGCCGCGGAATACGCCAGGCCTGAGGCGTCCGAGCCGGAACCCCCGGTTCTGCACGACCTGGCCGGTCAGGGGGAGTGTGTTTCGCCACCCGATAACGACCCAATCGAGCAATCCCGTTTCAGTCGGAAGCTGGATCAGACCAAGGCGAAGATGAAGCGCGCGATGCCCGAGGCCAAAGCCGCGGAGGCCGCCACGCCCGAGAGCAGCCAGATCAGCGTCATGCGCGAGGAACTGGCGCGGTTGCGCGGCATGATGGAGAGCCAGTTCAGCAATATGCACATGGGCCTGTGGGCGCGCAATAGCCCGGCGCGCGCCACCGTGCTGACGCGGATGACCGAACTCGGTTTGACCGAACAACTGGCGGCCAGGATCGTGGGCTCGCTGAAAAACATCGATTCGGTGACCCCGCAAGTCTCGACCCGGGATGCGCTGCAACAACTGGCGCGGCGGATCAAGGTCACCGGAGACAAGATCCTCGACGAGGGCGGCGTCTGTGTTTTCATCGGTCCGCCTGGCGCGGGGAAAACCACCTCGATCGCCAAGACGGCACTGCAGTTTTCCAAGCGCAAGGGGTCGCGCGATATCGTCATGATCAGCACCGATACGAGCCGGATCGGCGCGCATGAGCAGCTGGCGGCCTACGGGAAATTGCTCGGCGTGCCGGTCATTCGCGCGGCGGACGAGAGCCAGGTCCTGGAAATCATCAACGCCATGCAGGACAAGTCCCTGGTCTTGGTCGATGCCGCCGGGCTGACCCAGAAGGACTTGCGCGAGCATGGACGCATACCCACCCTGGGAATGAATATACCCAATCTGCATCACTACCTGGTGATGCCCGCGACCGCGCAGTATCAGTTGCTCGATCGGGTGATGTCCGCTTTGCCGAAAAAACGGATGACCGGCGCGATCATCACCCGACTCGACGAGGCCGCCAACCTGGGCGAGATGCTGAGCGCCGCGATCGCCAATGACTTTCCGCTGGCCTACTGGACGCAGGAACAAAAAATCACCTCGCCCCTCCAGGTCGCCACCCAGCGGCAACTGGTGGAAAAGGCGGTCGCCCTGCTGAAAACCCGGAGCGGCGCGGCGGCTTCCGCCGGCGCGGCATCCGGCGCTCCCTTGCAAGAAAACCACCTACTGTAATGAATAATCTGAAAAACATTTTCAATACAACGGGATCCCCGCTCGCGATCGCGGTCACCAGCGGCAAGGGCGGGGTCGGCAAGACCAGCGTTTCCGTCAACCTGGCGGCGGCGCTGAGAAAACTGAAACGCTCGGTGATGTTGCTGGACGCCGATCTGGGGCTGGCCAATGTCGATGTGTTGCTGGGCCTGAAGCCGCGCTACAACCTGACGCATGTCATCAAGGGCGAATGCGCGCTGGACGATGTGATCATCGAGGGACCGGAGCGAATGCTGATCGTCCCGGCGGGTTCCGGCATTCACGAGATGGCGGATCTCGGGACGCTGGAGCAGGCGGGCCTGATCAATGCCTTCAACGAACTGAAAAGCCAGATCGATATACTGATTATCGATACAGCCGCTGGCATCAATCGCAGCGTGTTGAACTTTTGCCAGGCGGCGGGCGAAGTGCTGGTGGTGTTGAGCAATGATCCGGCCTCGCTGACCGACAGCTACGGCCTGATCAAGGTGTTGGCGAGTCGTCACGGCGTCAAGCGTTTTCATGTGGTGACCAACCGTGACGAAAACAGCGCCGACGGTTTTCTGCTGTATCAGCGGCTGGTGGACGCCACCGATCGTTTTCTCAATATCGAGATTAATTATCTCGGCTCCATCCCGCAGGACAAGTACATGCATCAATCGCATCGGCGGCAGCGCCTGTTGTCGCAGGCCTATCCGCAATGCCCCGCGGTTCATGCGTTCGATGAACTCGCCAGGCGGGTTTCGCGCTGGCGCGCGCCGACGGCGCCCAGAGGCGGCATGGAGTTCTTTTTCGAGCGTCTGGTCAGCCAGACCACGGCGGCCTGAAGCACTGTTTGATCCATGCTGGCATTGAATTACACCGATGACGAGGACGTACTGAGCCGGTATGCGCCGCTCGTCAAGAAAATCGCCCTGCATCTGCAAGCGAAGCTACCGGCCTCGGTTCAGCTCGATGACCTGATCCAGGCCGGCATGATCGGCTTGCTGAACGCGGCCAAGTCCTTCCAGGCGGGCAAGGGCGCGAA
>DRPO01000542.1 GCA_011330835.1 Gammaproteobacteria bacterium
CCGGCCCCGCGATCTTCGGCGCGGCCAAGGATTCCGACCCCAACCGCTACGACAGCATCATCCAGGAATTTCGCGCCGAACTGGCCAAGGCGGAATGAACCTGCCGCGCCCCGACATGATCCTCATCGACGTGGACGGCACGCTGGTCGACAGCGTGCCGGACCTCGCCTGGTGTGTGGACGCGATGATGCGCGAACTGGGCCTGCCAGAGCGCGGCGAAGCGGCGGTGCGCCAATGGGTCGGCAACGGCGTCCCCCGCCTGGTCGAGCGCGCGCTGGTCAACGACCTCAACGGCATGCCGGACAAGGCGCTGTACGACAAGGCCTACCCCATCTTCCTCGACCTCTACGCGGACAACACCGCCAAGCGCAGCCGCCTCTACCCCGGCGTGCAAGAAGGGCTGGACGACCTGCAAGCCGCCGGCTTCCGGCTCGGCTGCGTCACCAACAAGGCCGAACAGTTCACCCTGCCGCTGCTGCGCGACCTCGGCCTGGCGGAACGCTTCGAGATCGTCATCGCCGGCGACACCCTGCCCAAGAAGAAGCCCGACCCGCTGCCCCTGCTGCACGCCGCCGAACACATGGGCGCCAGGCCGGAAAACTGCCTCATGCTCGGCGACTCGCAGAGCGACGTCAAAGCCGCCCGCGCCGCCGGATTTCACATCGTCTGCATGAGTTACGGGTATAATCACGGCGAAGACATCCGCGACTCCCATCCGGACGCCGTGATCGACAGCATGACCGAACTCCGCCCCTTGATCGACGAGGCCGCATGACCCTTTTCGTCCACAAACACGGTTGGCGATGGCGCCAGGAGGAAGCATCCACCCCCCTTCCCTGACAACCCCGCGCCCCGGCAGCGGAAACCAACGGACGAACCGATGAGCGAACACAGCCGACCCAACCAGCCCCAGCCCCTGACCCCCTGCGTCCGCGAAGTGCTGGCCGACCTCGACACCCCGCTGAGCACCTACCTCAAGCTCGCCGACGGCCCCTACAGCTACCTCTTCGAATCCGTCCACGGCGGCGAAAAATGGGGACGCTACTCCATCATCGGCCTGCCCTGCCGCCGCGTCATCAAAATCCACGGCCACCGCGTCAGCATCGAGGAACAGTCCCAAACCATCGAACAGTTCGAAGTCCCCGACCCGCTGGCCTGGATCGAAAACTACCAGCAGCAGTTCCAGGTCATCGAGCCCAAAGGCCTGCCCAAATTCACCGGCGGACTGGTCGGCTACTTCGGCTACGACACCGTCCGCTACATCGCCGGAACCCGCCGCCGCGGCCGCGACGAACAAGACGACGCCGCCATGGACGTATTGCGCGCCACCTTCCCCGCCGGCGCCGTCGGCCACCTCTCCTGGAACGGCAACATGGACACCGCCATCGCCATCCGCACCGCCGTCATCAAGGATCGAACCCTCCACATCCAGGCCGGCGCCGGCATCGTCTACGACTCTCACCCAAATCTGGAATGGAAAGAAACCATGATCAAGGGCCGCGCCATCTTTAGCGCCGCGGCGCTTGCCGAAGGCGGGCTGGATGGGGGACATCGGTAACGGCGGCAACGCATGATCAAACAAAAGAGGCCACGATCATGACCCAACAGCTAACCGCCATCATTGAAAAGGAAGAAGATGGCTATACTTCTCGCGTTCAAGAATACCCCGTTCAGGGTGCGTGGGTTTTCGTCGAGAGCAAGGCGTGAAAACGCAGGCATAGTGGGGCTATGGCAAGTTTTTACAACGCAGCTGTCGGCGAAAAGATGCGCGCCCTAAATGGGGTATTCTTGAACGCAAGAGGTATATTCTAAATCGCGAGAAGTATATGTCGCCCTCTGCCCCCCCCAATTGGGCTTACCCGCGTTTCTCACAGGATCGCGGAATCCTCTCACATTCCTGTCGTCCAGCGCGGTATTTTTTCTCGGATCGGCGCTTGTCCCGCCGATAACCCCGAGGAAACCAACCCGATCTCTAATAACAACAACGGGACAAGCTATGCAAGGGCAGGACGCGCTCATATCCAGTTTTCCGGTGAAACACGAAAACTGGCCTCTCTGGTCTCGGCTCAAGGCCGGATTCTTCGTGCTGGTCATTTTCGAGCTGGCTTTCGGATTCTTTACGCTGACGCATACACAGTGGAATCCCGGCGAAGCCGCTGGTTACGCTTTCTCTTCCCGAACCACGGCTGTCGTGTTGTTTGGCCTGATTATCCTGGGCACGATCGTGGGCACCGGCCTGTTCTGGATGCTGGGCCGCTACGTCATCCGCTCGCGCGCGCTGCTGAACCAGATGAGCGACGGCATTTGCGTCACGGATCGCGACTGGCGGGTCTATTCGTTCAACAACGCGTTCGCCTCGATCACCGGCCTTTCGCCCGATGAAATCGCCAACAAACCGCTGCGCGACCTGATGCCTGGCTGCAACGCGGGCAAGCATTCCCACCAGGGCGAGCGCTGGGAATGCGAGTTCGAAGGCGTTCGTCCAAACGGCGACAAATACTGCGCCAACGTCTCCGTATTCGTATTGAACGAGGAGAACGGCGTCCCCGCCAACTGCCTGATCACGCTCAAGGACATGACCGAGCTGAAGGCTTCCCAGCACCATATCCATCAACTCGCCTTTGTCGACGAATTGACCGGACTGGCCAACCGGCCCCGCTTCCAGAAGCATCTGGCGGACTGCATCGCCAAGGCGCGCCGGCATGAAACCTCCTTTGGCATCCTGTTTCTGGATCTCGATGGTTTCAAGGACATCAACGACAGCCTCGGTCACGATGCCGGCGACCAGGTGCTGCGCGCCATGGGAGAGCGATTGTCGGCGGCGGTGAGAGACAACGACATGGTGGCGCGACTCGGCGGCGACGAGTTCTGCATTATCGTTGAAAGAATCGCCAGCGAAAAAGACGTGACCGATATCGCCGAACGCTGCCTGCACCAGGTCTCGCAACCCCTGGAAGTCAGCGGCAGAACGCTGCGCCCCCGAACCAGCGTTGGCATCGCCATTTTCCCACGCGACGGGGATACGCGCGAATCGCTGCTGCAAGCCGCCGACACGGCGATGTACGCGGCGAAAAAAAGCGGCAAGCATCGCTTCGCCTTTTACACCAGGGAACTGACCGAAGCAGCGGAGCGCAAGCTGTCGCTGGAACACGATCTTCGCGAAGCGATCGAAAGACGCCAGTTCGAACTCTACTATCAGCCGCAGGTCTGCCTGCACACCGGAAAAATGTCCGGCGTGGAAGCGCTGATTCGCTGGCATCACCATGATCGCGGCATCATCCCGCCGAACGAATTCATCGCCATCGCCGAACGCATCGGCATGATCAATGAACTGGGCGAGTGGGTCATCAACAGCGCCTGCCAGCAGGCCAGTCTGTGGAGCGATATTGGCTTGCCGGAATTTACCGTATCGGTAAACATTTCGGGTTCGCATTTTCGCAGCCCGCAGCTCATCAGCACCGTTAGCCAGGCGCTGGATGAAACGGGACTCGACCCCTCCCGGCTGGAACTGGAAGTCACCGAGGGCGTCATGCAAACCGGCGGCGACAGCATCAGCGTCTTCAAGCGCATCAAGAAACTCGGCGTCAGCATCGCCATCGACGATTTCGGCACCGGCTATTCGTCGCTCAGCTCACTCAAGAAGCTGCCGCTGGATTGCCTGAAAATCGATCGTGAATTCATTCACGACATGCTGGACAAAAAGGAACATTCCGTCATCATCGCCACCATTATCGGCATGGGCCAGGCGCTGGGACTGAAGGTCGTCGCCGAGGGCGTTGAACGGCAGGATCATGTGCTCTATCTGCGCGGCCTGAACTGCAATACCGTCCAAGGTTATTTTTTCAGCAAGCCGGTTCCGGCCACCGAAATTCCGGCGCTGGCGGTGCGCAATTTCCTGAACGATACGCCAACCGAAAACGATAAACCGAACCATTTAAGGATTGCCCATCCATGACCAACGCAGCGACAATCACCAACGAACCCGGCGTCAACCCCTGCGACCTGATCGACAGCGGAACCCAGTTGACGGTGCTGCCCGCCGCGGTGCCCGAATTGCTGGCCGCGCTGAACGATGACGAACTCAGCTTCAAGGAACTGGCCGATACGGTCGCCCAGTTCCCGACCATCGCGGCGCGATTGCTGTTTCTGGCCAACTCGTCCTGGGCCGCGCCGGTCGCGGAAATCACCACCATCGAGGGCGCTTGCGCCAAGCTCGGTCTGGCGGTCGTCAAAAGCGTCAGTGTATCGATAGCCATCGCCGCGCCCTTCGATCCCGCCAAATGCCCCGCGTTTCACAGCGAACAATTCTGGTCCAGCGCCCTGCTGGTCGCGGATGTCGCCAGTTGGCTGGCCGAGTGCTCGGAAAAAATCGACGACAAGGACGTCGCCACGGTCCACACCGCCGCCCTGCTGCACAACCTCGGCCTGCTGTGGATGGCCGACAGCATTCCCGGAGAAACGGCCCAGGCCCTGCTGATGGCGAAAAACAACAGCGACCTGTCGCTGGCGGACGCCCTCAAGCACACTTGCGGCGCCGACTACGCCCAGGTCGGCGGCTGCCTGGCCCGCGCCTGGAATCTTCCCGGCGTCATCGAATCCGCCATGAAAAACCACCTGGACTTCAGCTACGCCGGCGATCACTGGCAAGTCGCCCAGCTCACGGGTTACGCCGCAACCATGGTCCATTGTCTCAACCACGGCATCGAAGCGCTGCCCGAGGACATGCGCCTGGAGCGCCTCGGCGTCAGATCCGAGCAACGGGACGCCATTTTCGAAAGGCTGCAAGGCCGGTATGAAAACGTTCGCGAAATGGTTCGCGTGCTATTTTGCTGACCCGCATCATTAGTGATCGTTGTATCAATATACCTCTCGCGACCCAGAATACCCCGTTCAGGGCGCGTGGATTTTCGTCGAGAGCAAGGCGTAAAAACGCAGGCATAGTGGCGCTATTAATAGTTGCAAAAGTACTCGCACCCTGTGTCCCGATATTCGGTTTTTCCCCCTCACCCTAACCCTCTCCCCAA
>DRPO01000543.1 GCA_011330835.1 Gammaproteobacteria bacterium
GCCCTGTAGGGTGCATTCCATGCACCGGGATTGCCTCCCAACCCTGATAAAAACACCGAACTTTCGGTTCATAGCCTAAGTCCGAGATGGGTTGGTGCATAAAATGCACCCTACGGCGCCGGATCTCGGCGTTCGCCGGGATGACGTGTCAGCCCTGTAGGGTGCATTCCATGCACCGGGATTGCCTCCCAAATCTGATAAAAAACACCGAATCGAGGACACCCACCGAATCGAGGACACCCGAATTCCGCACCGACAACGGCGCGATGATCGCCTGCGCCGGCGCGATGCGTCTTGAGGCCGGCGCGCTCGCGCCCCCTAGCGTCGCCGTCAAGCCCCGCTGGTCGCTGGAAGCGCTGGAAGGCCTTGCGTGAAAGCGCAAGATTCCGGATTTCCCGCAGCCAGATTCCGAAATTCCCGGAGGCAGAATCCGAAATTCCCGTTGCCTGATTCCGGAATTTACGCTACGGTTTCCTTGTGCATGCCTCATCCCTGTTTCCTCGCCGGATTGCTCAGCGCATTGATGAAGCCTTGCTGGACACCCCGGTGGTTCTCCTCGCTGGCCCCCGTCAGGCGGGCAAGACCACCCTCGTGCGCCAGTTCACTGGACCGGGACTGCGTTATCTGACTCTGGATGACGAGCTGACGCTGCTCTCGGCTCGCGAAGACCCGGTCGGCATGATTCGCGGGCTGGATCGCGCCGTCATCGACGAAGTCCAGCGCGCGCCGGGGCTGCTTCTGGCGATCAAAAAAAGCGTCGATGAAGACCGCCGCCCCGGACGATTTCTGCTGACGGGGTCGGCCAACCTGATGGCTCTGCCCACCGTCGCCGACTCGTTGGCGGGGCGAATGGAAACCCTGATGTTGCTGCCGCTGTCGCAAAGCGAAATCGAGAACAAGTCGGCAAACTGGATAGACAGCCTGTTTGCCGGAGAGATCCTGACAGCGGATCCTCCCGTATTGGGCGACAAACTGGTCGAACGCGTCCTGCGGGGTGGCTACCCGGAAATGGTCGCCCGGCCCACGCCAAAACGGCGCACGGCCTGGACCCGACAATATATCGACGCCCTTATCCAGCGTGATGTTCGCGAGATCGCCGAAGTCGACAAGCTCGACGAGCTGCCGCGATTCCTGCGCGCGCTGGCGCAAACCGCCGGCCAGATGTGCAACTATTCCAGGCTGGGCGGGCTTGTCGGCCTGAACGGCAAAACCGTGGCTCGCTACATCGGCGTATTTGAGCAGATGTACCTGCTCAAACGCGTTGATGCGTGGGCGCGCAACCGGCTAAAGCGCGTCGTGAAAACGCCCAAGCTGCAATTCATCGACTCCGGTCTGCTGGCCATGCTCATGGATCTCAACGCTAACGAAATTCAGACCGACAAGAGCCGCTATGGCCATGTTCTGGAAAGTTTTGTCTTCGGCGAGCTACTCAAACACGCAACGACCGCCGATGATGACTATCAACTCCTCTATTATCGGGATACCGACAAGACCGAAGTCGATATCATCATTGAAAAACCGGCGGGACAGCTCGTCGGGATTGAGATCAAGGCCGCCGCCACCGTCAAGGAGCGGGATTTGCGCGGATTGAAAAAACTCGCCGACCTGGCGGGCGATCAATTCACCGCGGGCGTGCTGCTCTACGACGGGGATGAAACCCTGCCGTTGGGCGACAAGCTCTGGGCCGCGCCGTTGTCGACGCTATGGGGGGCGCAAAGGGTATGATCAGGCGATTTGCGCCTAGCCCGAATTTCTCACAGGATGCGCGGATTCTCGCTTGATCTTTGCCTGCGCGGTTTCCCACGGGAAGCTGACGTGCTGGCTCGGCCCGATCTGGGTGGCGGCTGGGAGGAAGTCTGGCGGTCTCTGGAAGGTGTGGAGTATTTCGATCTGGAACAGGTGATCGACTATGCGCTGTTGCTGAAAAGTGCAACGACAGCGGCCAAGGTGGGGTTCTTTCTGGAGCAGCATCGCGATGCGCTGATGGTGGAAGAGACGCATCTGGACAAGTTGCGCAAGCACGCCCCCAAACTGCCCTGTTACCTGGAGCGTAGCCGGCGAGAGTCCGGGAAGCTGGCGGCCTCCTGGAACCTGATCGTACCCCCCGCCGTTCTCGAACGGGCCTGGGAGGAGGTCGCATGAATCTCACACTCCAGGAACTCCAGTCCGAGGCAGCCACTACCGGTTTTCCACCCGAGACCCTGGACAAGGTGATCCGCCTGATCGGTCTGCTGAATGCCTTCCAACGACATCCCTACCTCAAGGACCGGGTCGCCCTGAATGGGGTATTCTTGGTCGCGAGAAGTATATCGACCTAAA
>DRPO01000544.1 GCA_011330835.1 Gammaproteobacteria bacterium
CTTTTTCATCATGCGCTCAGAGGTCGGGGCCGATGGTCAGATGAAAACGGAAGTTGTCGCCCGGCGGCTGGTCGAGGCCATGCCCGAAATCGATCCGCACCGGGCCGATGGGCGAGCGCCAGTGCAGGCCGACGCCGACCCCGGCCTTGTACTCGGGCTGATCGTTGAAGGCGTCGCCGACATCGTAGAACAGGGCCAGACTCCAGTCTTCCTTGATGGGATATTCATACTCCAGGCTGGCTTCGGTCAGATGCTTGCCGCCGGTCACATCGCCATTGGGGGCGGTGGGACCGATGATCGAATACTGATAGCCGCGGATGGTTCGGTCGCCGCCGGAGAAAAACCGCAGCGAGGTGGGCAGGGCGGAAAAATCGTCCACCCAGGTCGTTCCGACCGCGCTTCGGGCGATGACGCGGCTGAGATTGCCGAAGCTGTGGATCCATTTGCCGGAGACCAGCGGCTGAACGAAGGAGGTATCCGATATCAGGCTTTCCGAAGCGCCGCGCAGCCGCAGTTGCAGCCAGGTTCCGCTGGCGGCGTAGATGCGTTTTTCCAGTTCGGGCGGGAAGGTGCGGCTCCAGTCCGCGCTGGGGATCAGCAGGGTGCTGGTGGGTTTTTGTCCACTGACCTCGAATTGCTCGACGCGGTAGTCCAGCGCGTAGGTCTTGAGCCACAGGCCGTCGCGGTAGCGATAATAGCCCCCGACGTTGTAGGCCTTGTAATCGCGATTTTCGGAATGCTCCTCCTCGTAGGAGCCGCGAATGCCCCAGGCGTCGTTGCGCGGATCCTTGCCGGGGATGATGTATTCGCCGGCGATGCCATACTTGATCTGCGAGACGAGCAATTCGGCGTTGTAATGATGCCCCCGCCGGTTGACCCGCCGACCGGTCACGCCGATCTTGCCGCGCACGCCGGTATCGGTGCCATAACCAATGCCTAGGATGTATTTGCGCGGATTGCGCGGTTTCAGCCTGACCTCGACCGGGATGACGTGATCCTTCGCCGATTCGGGCGAGGCAATGATCTCCACTTCGGAATAGTAATCGGAATTGCTCAGGTCACTCTGCAACTGCTGCAAATCGCGCGAATCGTAGGGTTGGCCCGGCTCGATCCTCACATAGCGGTTCAGCAGGTTTTCCCAGATCCACTCGCTCGGCTGGCGGAAGCGAACCTGGCCAAGCCGGTAGCGCTGGCCGGTCTCATAATGCAACCGAATCGACGCGGCGTTGTTGGGCAAATCGATGCGGATTTCACTGACCTTGAACTCGACATCGAAATAACCGCGCTGCGAGGCCAGCACCTGCAAGCGCTTTTTCAGCGCCTCGTAAGCCGCCTGATCCAGCGGTTGGCCCGGCTTGAGTTTCTTGCGCGCCTGCTTGAGCGCCTCGCGATAGGCGGGGTCGTCCTTCCCCTCGCCGCTGATGCGCAGATCCACGGCTTTGACGATCACCGGCTCGCCTGGCGTCACGCGGTAGCTGGCCCGCCACCCGTCATCGCCCCGCTCCAGGCGGCTTTCGATCTTGGGGTGGTAGTAACCGAAGGGTTGCAACGCCCTGGCGATCTGCGTCTTGGCCTGCCGGTGCAGATACTTGAGCCGCGCGGCGGAAGGCGCGGGCTTGCCGTTGAACTGGTTGATCTCCAGGTAGCCCAGCACATTGGCCAGCAAGTCGCCTTTCACGCCCTCGACCACGACCACGACCGAGAGCGTTGATTGCTCCCGCGACGCCTCGGGCGCCTCGTCAGCCAGCGCCGGGCGCAACCAGACGAACCCTGGCGGGCTTGCCAAGGCAATCAGTAATACGAGTGTCTTCACGCGCCGGAAAAAGGCGCTGTCTATCCCTGAATGCATGGCTCGCATCATAGCCGATGACAGCGGATGATGCTGTGGGTTTCGTCGCGCTCCACCCACTTGCCTGCGTCCCGCGAGAAGCGCGGGCTTTCGCACCACAATGGAGCAATCGCACCAACACAAAGCATTCATTGCACCAAGAAAGGGCAACACGTATTCTTTGCCGATCCAACAAACCAGCCACCAGGACAAAACCATGAAACTCATTACCGCCATTATCAAGCCATTCAAGCTCGATGACGTTCGCGAAGCCTTGTCGGAAATCGGCGTTCAGGGCCTGACCGTCACCGAAGTCAAGGGGTTCGGTCGGCAGAAAGGCCATACCGAACTCTATCGGGGCGCGGAATATGTCATCGACTTCCTGCCCAAGGTAAAAATCGAAACAGCAGTCCCCGCGGACAAGCTCGACGCCGCGCTCGAAGCCATCACCAACGCCGCGAGAACCGGCAAGATCGGCGACGATGCAGGAGGTTATCTGTTGTTCACTTTTCCCCTGCACTGCTGTGACCGCAACTTCGAGGACCTCCCAAGTTCCGACGCTAGACATCGGTACATGCTTCAGGTCTATGACCCCGACAGATCAGCTCC
>DRPO01000545.1 GCA_011330835.1 Gammaproteobacteria bacterium
ACCATACTACGGCAGAAAACAACTGGGAAAGAGATACGGATAAATATTATTTCATGCTCCCCAAGCTAGCTGATAACCTCAAAATAGGAAGTACAGATAATTTTCCAAAACACACACTAAAAATAAAAACAATCACAAGGAACGGTAGAAGACTACATTTTCTTCTGGGTCAAACCCCCGCAGATTCTGAACTTTATTCTGAGAGGCCAAAATCGCACTACATTCGTGGGCGCATGCGAGACCTCAACCCTCAAGGAGACGATGACGACTTCTACCGCCAGCACAAATACGAACGCTTCATACCTCAGCCGGAGGCCGGATCTGATCACCCACTTCCCCGCGAAATTCACATTCCAGACGAAGTCATCAACCGCTACAAAAGAATCGCCGCGCACGCAAAAAAGCTGGACGACAACTATCCCCTAACCCCCACAGGCTATCCCAAACTGGAAATCGAAGACGGCATGCTGATGTTCTTCGATATCAATAAAGATAAATACGAAAAAGATGGAAAACTGGAAGTTTCCGAGTTGAGCCACTCCTCCATCTGGCGCCAGGAATTCCCGCACAAGGATACGGAATCCGCCATCAAGGCGCTGAAAGAATCCAAAAACATGCTTCCCTGGAGCAGCGACCGAACCCACCTCACCCCTGCCGAACAGATTCTTGGCGTTGCTGCCGAACAAACCGAGGAAACGGAAGACAACAAGGTCAGCATGCTCAAGGGACGGATTCGGTTCACCGACGCGAAGCCTCTGGAACAGACAGGCATTGAAAGACTGCCAGCACAAACGCTCAAAATACTCGCGTCTCCAAAACCTCCCAGTCGCTATTTCTATTTCCACAAGACAAACAAGCGTAGCGGCAATGATGACGACAGGGAGACCAATGACAGAAAACACGATCTGGATATCAATGGCAGGAAATACTATCTGCACCAACAAGAGGAAACCGTCGAGTCAACGAAATCGGAAAATAAGTTGCGCTGGTGGGAGACGAAAGACACAGAAAATATCAGCGGCACAATTCACCAAAAGATCAGCTGTTGCCCAGTGGATGAAAATCAGAAGTTCCACTTCGATATCCACTTCAACAACCTCAGCGATGCCGAGCTTGGCCTTCTGCTAACGGCGCTCAATCCAGGCGATGGCTTTGTTCACCGGCTCGGACTTGGCAAACCGCTTGGACTCGGGAGCGTCAGTATTTTCATAGGTCGACTGGAAGTGTTGAATGCCAGGGAAAGTTACACAGGCTGGTCTGATACGGCGATCCATCAAAACAAGAAAGAGTGCATGGAAGAATTCAAAAAAGCCACACAGGATACCGGCTGGATAGACGACTGCGTACTGTCCGTACTAAAGGAACTAGGCAATCCGAACAAAGTCACGGAGCTGGTTACCTATCCCGTTTCGCACAAGCAGTATGACGAAGCCGAAAAACCGGAAGGCGAACAGGAGCTGTTCCAATGGTTTGTCGAAAACAAGAAAAAGGGGAACAACGCCCAGTGGCTCATGAAGGAACGGTTAAAGGACAGCTGCGGTTCTTTCAGCGTTTTTGGTACGCTACTTGAAACACTCGATGCCGATGAAAAACAAAAGAAAAGAGGCAAGGCGCAATAAGGCTCTGGTGAACAAACGCACCACAAGCCCCATCGTAAATACCGCAATAACTATCTCCGCAAACGCCAGACCAAAAACAAGCCATGACCCACATCACCTCCCTCCTCCCCTTGCGCGGCATCACCGTCACGCTGGAGTTTCTCCAGCCGGCGCGGTTCCGCATTTTCCACCACGCGGCGCTGACCGCTTTTCTGCGCCATCTGCTCGACTCCCCGGCGGAATATGATCGTTTTCTGGTGGTCGATGCGCCGGAGAGCGGGCGCACGCATTACCAGCCCGGCGATCAATACCATTTCACCATCATTTCCGTGCTGGGCGGGGAGTTGCTGCTGCAAGAGCTGCTCGACCGGCTGCGGCGCTTGCCTTTTACCGCGCGGCGCACCGAGCCGTGGCTGCCAATGCGCGACAACCTGCGTTTCATTCGCGTGGTCGATCTGTTCAGCGGCGAGCGCGTTGCCCGCGTCGCCGACGCCATCGCCTACGACCATCGCTCGCTGGCCGCCGAAGCCTCGCTGTGGCAAAACGCCGCTCATCCGCCGCTGTGGCGCTGGATGAGTCCGGCCCGGCTCTCCCGGCCACCCACGGCACAGGGCAAGAAACCCAGGGGCTTCCCCTTCTGCCGCAACGATGAGGATATCGACGGCCAACTGCTGCTGCGCCGTTGCCACGACGCCATCATCGGCCTGGTGCAACGACGCACCGGCGAGCGCCCGCGCCGCCCGCCGACGCCCGAGATCGACTGTTCCGATGTCATCGCCTTCTGGCTCGACAATCACTACCAGCAACCCGGCGGAAAGCGCCGCAAAATGGGCGGCCTGGGCGGTCGCCTCCACCTTCACCTGCCGCCCGACGCCGACTCCATCCACTGGCAGGCGCTGGCGCTCGGCCAATATCTCGGCGTTGGCGAGAATCGCGCCTTCGGCCTTGGCCGCTATCGGCTCTACACCCCCGACGGGGCCGTCACCGCCCACCGCGCCGAGCCGGCTCACGGGCTCATGCGTCAGGTGGTTCAGTGGGACAACCTGCTCGAAGCCTTCCGCGTCGTGCGGGAACGCGCCGGCGACCGCGACCGCATTCCCCGCCTTGGGGATCAGCGCGCCATCGGCGTCCTCAAGGCGCTGCAACAGAACCTGCGCGCCGGTCGCTACCGTCCCGCCACGCTGGAGATCGAACTCGACCGCAAAAAGGACGGAACCCCGCGCGTCCTCGCCATCCCGCCCTGGGAAGACCGCGTCGCCCAACGGGCCGTCAGCCAGATCCTCTCCCCGGGCCTGGAGGATGCCTTCCACCCCGACAGTCACGGTTACCGCCACGGTCGCTCCCGCCTTTCCGCCCGCGACGCCATACTCAAGGCCTGGGACGAAGGTTACCGCTGGCTGTTCGAATCCGATATCGAAGACTTCTTCCCCTCCGTGCGCTGGGATCACCTGGAAGCCCGCCTGCAAGCCCTTTATGGCGACGATCCGCTGGTCGAATTGATGATGGACTGGATGCGCGCCCCCATGCAATGGCAAGGCCGCCCCCTCAAGCGCGACCGCGGCCTGCCGCAAGGCTCCTCCCTCAGCCCCCTGTTCGCCAATCTCCTGCTCGACGACTTCGATCGCGACATGGAAGCCGCCGGCCTGCGCATGATCCGCTTTGCCGACGACTTCATCATCCTCTGCAAGGATCCCGAGCAAGCCCGAGCCGCGCGCGATATCGTCGAACAATCGCTGGAAGATCTCGATCTCACGCTCAAGGAAAAGAAAACCGCCGTGCGCCACTTCCGCGACGGCTTCCGCTATCTTGGCTTCCTGTTCCTCAACGACATGGCGCTCGACAGCCCCCGCCGCCAGCAGGCCGACCGCGGCCCCCTGCGGTTGCCGCCCGAATGGCAAGTCCTGCTCGCCGACCGCCCGGCGCGGGAACTCAGCCGCAAACAGGCGGAACAAGG
>DRPO01000546.1 GCA_011330835.1 Gammaproteobacteria bacterium
GCCGTCATCCCGGCGAACGCCGGGATCCAGATCAGTAGGCTTATCAGCGCTTACATCAATAAGAGGCAGCACCCCTCTTGTGACCAAGATCCCTCGTTCAGGACGGCTTTCTGGGGGGGGTGAGTTGGTCGTGGCTGGGCAGGTGGCGACCGGCCCCATATCATTGAGTTCATCATCCGCTCGCGCATGACGACATCACTGCCATCAAGGGCCGTGCGGCAGGAGTTGTTGTCGCCGCGTCCCAACAGGTCATTGCGCGAAATATCGCTCCAGAAATTCGCCGAACGACTCCTCTTGCCGGGCTTCAAGCTCGCGTTGACGCCGCAGGGACTGATCGGCTTCCGCCTTGAAATCCGCCGCGCTGGCCGCTGGCAATGGCCGCCTTCTGAAATAGTCCGCCGTTTGACGCGACAGCCGGGTGGCGAATTCGGCGAAACTTTCCTTGCCTTGCTTTAGCGCCTCGACGATGCGTGTCGAGGGGATCAGGTCGGGGTGGTCGATTTTCCAGCGTTGCTCCCGCCAGGCCGCGTGATAGGGCGCGTCGGGCAGATCGCGGTCCAGCCACTGGCAGATGGGCTCCAGCTCGTTCATCAGTTCGTCGGCCCAGTCGCGCAGGGTGATGCGCTCGCCGCGCTTGCGCAGAACCAGGTCGGGATCCCGGCCCCAGTGGGCGGCGAGATTGAGGTTGTTGTCGATCCTGTCGTGTTCTTCGAGGCTGATGGGCGGGCTGGCGGTGAGCAGGGCGTGAATCATGAAGGCTTCGAGGAAATAGAGCTGCGATTCGCTGACGCCCAGCGGGTGGAAGGCGTTGACGTCCACCGAACGCAGCTCCACGTAGTCGATGCCGCGCTCCTCCATGGCGCGGACCGGCTTCTCCAGCCCGCGCAGCACGGTTTTCGGGCGCACGGAGCTGTAGTATTCGTTCTCGATCTGCAACTGGTGGTCGTTGAGCTGGCGGTAGACGCCATCGACGACCACGCCGATCTTGCGGTATTCGGGGCAGGGCGTCTCGGTGGCGTTTTCCAGGCTGCCGATATAGGTCTTGAGGTTGTCGTAGCGGATGCGCACCCCGGTATTGCCTTCCTGCCGGTTCTGATAGCCGATGTCGCCAAGGCGCAACGAGGTGGCGAACGGCTCGTAATAGGTTTTCCGGCCCAGATATTCCAGCGTCGTCGGCTGGTGGTTGAGGAAGGACTCGCAGATCGCCGGCGAGGCGCCGAACAGGTAGGGGATCAGCCAGCCGTGGCGTTGCAGGCTGCGCAACATCGCCATGTAGTGTTCGGAGCGGAACGCCGCGGGATCTTCTTGCGCGCCGCTGTAATCCATCAGCGCCCGCCAGAAGGCTTCCGGCAGCGAGTAGTTGAAATGGATCCCGGAGATGGCCTGCATGGTCTTGCCGTAGCGATAGCCCAGGCCGCGCCGGTAGACGGTTTTCATTTGTCCCGGATGGCTGGAGCCGTATTGGGCGATGGGAATGCTCTCTTCCCCCTGAATGACGCAGGGCATGCTGCTGGACCACAGCAATTCCCCGCGCAGGTGCTGATAAACCCAGCGGTGCAGCTCATCGAGTTCCTTCAGAACGCGCTTGATCGAATGATGCGGGCGAGTGATCAGCTCCAGCTGAGGCTCCGCGTAGTCCGTGGTGATCCGTGAATGGGTCAGGGCCGATCCCAGTCCGGCGGGGTGGGGCGTCGGGGCGATCTGGCCTTCCGGGGAGACACGCAGGCTCTCCTTCTCGATCCCGATGAGGCTGTCCCGCGCCAGATCCGCCGGGCTGTGCGCTCGCAGAAATTCGAGTCCCGATTTGTAATCCAGCGTGTCGATTGAACTGAACCGGCGGTTGTTTTCCGAGCGCGGCACTATAGCGAAGTCCCGTTGGCGGGTCTAACCCCGGGGAATCGCCGAATCTGTCGTTTTCATGCGCCTGCGAGGGATTCTTAGGCGCGAGAAGTATATCCCTCTTGCGATCAAGAATACCCCATTTAGGGCGCGCATCTTTTCGCCGATAGCTGCGTTGTAAAAACTTGCCATAGCCCCACTATGCCTGCGTTTTCA
>DRPO01000547.1 GCA_011330835.1 Gammaproteobacteria bacterium
ACATTGCCTTGGGGTTGGATTTTCAGGAGCCTGTTCCTGCCTCCCGGATTCACTGTAAACTCACGTAACGAAAACTGGCGTGGCTTTACCGACCCCTATGATCCGCATTTCCCCTGTCCGGCGCATGGCGCTGCTTTTCCTGTTGCTGAGTCTGGCCGCCGGCGCTTGTGACGCCGCTGTCTGGAAGGCGACGCGCCAGTGGGACGACCACTGGGATCTGGAGTTCTCGCGCTGGATGGCGAAGAATTGGAAGACGGATTTTTTCATGGACAAGCGTCGCCCGGCCTTTTACAAGCTGGCGCATGATTGCGGCGATGCGCCGTATTTCGCCCGGATTGCGTTCGCCTGGGAGAACAGGTTGCCGTTCGTGGTCCATGATCCGCTGCGTCGCGGCAAGCTGCTGACGAACAAGACACGGCAATTCGACAAGACGCCGGCGGGCGCGAAGCGGGTGCGGGCGTTCATGGATTTCATCGCCGCGCGCGTCAATACCGAATCGTTGCCGGAGGATACCTATCCGATCCGGCTCAAGGCGATCCGGCCCGGGGATCTATACGTCTCGCCGGGCAATCACAACTATCAGATCGTGGCGATCAGCGACACTGGCGTGCCGACGCTGATGAGTTCGACGACGCCCAGAAAACCCCGCTATCTGCTGCGCTCGCAAGGTTTCCCGATGTTCGTGCCGAGCGATGAAAAGACAATGCGCGATGGCTATCGACGCTTTCGGCGGCCCCAGGATATCGACAAGCCTTTCAAGGCGTTGCCGGATTTCAGCGCCGAGCAGTACAAGGTCGCCAAGGCTTCGGGATACGATTTCCAGCGTTTCGCCAATACGCTGGCGCTGGTGTTGGGCAAACGCCCGGAAACTTCGGTGGAAACCATCGGGCGGATGATCGGCGAGATGTGCAATCTGGTCCGCGAACGCAAGGATTATGTCGATGAAGGCGTGGCCTGGCGCGAGAAGTTGTTGGCCCAGGGGAAGCGCTGCATGAACAAGCGGGACTATTACTACTATTCCACGCACAACCGCGACGCGCGGATGGGCGCCTATTTCAATCAGAACCGCAAGTCGTTGACCCGGCTGATGCGCAGCGGCGCCGATCCGCGCATGTTGTCGATTCTCAAGGGGATCTACCAGCCTTACGAACCGTCCGCCAAGGTCTTGCGGGCGCTCGGCAAGCTGTGCCTGGTCGAGACCGGTCTGCCCGACTACCCCGTCGTCAACCTGCGGGACGTCTGGCTGGCGATCATGACGGGGAAGCTGACTTCCAACCCGAATGCGCCGCGCCGCTATCGCTGGGGGCTGGCGGATACGCCCTGGGAGCCCGTGTGTCCCGTTTACGAAGACTGAAAACCGGGTAGCTTTCGGGCTCATCGAACGTCTTGAGTTCCGCCGCCTGAAAAGTCCATTCCGGCGTCACCAGCCTCCCCCTTCGGGGCAGCGAATACCAGGAGCCGTGATCGGGGCTGGCGGGATTTTGCAGGATCTGGATGTCTTGCGCCGGCATGTAGCTCTGCGCCAGCAGAAAGACCTTTTCCCTCGAGACTGGATCAACGGCCATGTCCACGACGATCGCGGCGTGACCGGGGAAGCCGCCCTTGATGAAGACATCGCCGATGGCCAGCGCCTCCAGGTCGCGTTTCGGCGGCAGTTCCCGGTTCAGCGACCAGCTGCCGGCGTACATGAAGACGCTGTCCAGGTAGCGCCGGAAACTCTCGTGGGAGCCGTCCCATTCGGCCAGGCGAGTCCAGCGGACATGGTTGCCATTGACCTGGGGGCGCAGTCCCTGCCGCCAGCGCAGGTAAGGCGCCGGGTCGCCACTGGTGAAATTGAACCGGATGGCGTCGTAGGCCGCGCGCGACCAGAGGTATTCGGCGCGCAGACGGATGACCGCGTCCGCGCACTGCTGCAAATCCTCGCCGCCGGTGTCGATATCCACCACCGCGCTGTAGATATTGGCGTTCGCCTTGATCTTCCCGTTGAAATAGCGCACCGGCTCGCCCGGCGGCTTGAGCGGCAGGTGGCGCAGCCAGTCGCCGAACGAGCCCGGAGCCTCGGCGGTGCGTTCGAAACCCGCCGGGGGCGGAAAGCGCTCGCTGATGGTTTCGATGATCTGGTTATCGGGTATCCAGGGGTAGTAGCGGTCGGCAAACGACGACAGGGGCGTCAGCAGCAGGAAGAGGAGGGCGAGGCGGCGTTTCATGGGGTGATGGCTTCGTCTTCTGGTTTTGGCGGAAAAACCTTTTTTAACCGTCCGAAGCTGAATTGTCCATGAAAGGCGTCGCGCTCCGCGAGCATGTTGCCGATCCGTTACTTTCATTCATTGATCTTTTGTGCCAGTTTCCGGTCTCAATCAGGACGATGGAACAAGAGGGATGAACAAATGAAGATTCTGGTGGCTGGCGGCGCCGGTTATATTGGTTCTCATACCTGCATTCAGTTGCAGGAAGCGGGATACGACGTGGTGGCGGTGGACAACCTGTCCAACAGCAGCGAAGAAGCGTTGCGGCGGGTGGCCGAAATCACCGGCAAGGCCGTGCCGTTGCATCGGGTGGATATTTGCGACCACGCGGCGCTGTCCGAGGTCTTCGCGCGGGAAAAGGTCGATGCGGTGATCAATTTCGCCGGCTACAAGGCGGTGGGCGAATCGGTGGAGAAACCGCTGGCCTACTACCGCAACAATGTCGGCGGCGCGGTGACGCTGGCCGAGGTCATGGCCGAGCATGACGTGCGCACCATCGTCTTCAGTTCTTCGGCGACGGTCTATGGCGACCCGGAAAGCCTGCCGATCAAGGAGGATTTTCCGCTGTCGGCCACCAATCCCTACGGGCGCTCGAAACTGATGATCGAGGATATCCTGCGTGACCTGTATGTTTCGGACAACCGCTGGAAGATCGGCCTGCTGCGCTACTTCAACCCGGTCGGCGCGCATCCCAGCGGTCGCATCGGCGAGGATCCCAACGACATTCCCAATAACCTGATGCCGTATATCTCCCA
>DRPO01000548.1 GCA_011330835.1 Gammaproteobacteria bacterium
CGCATCTTTTCGCCGATAGCTGCGTTGTAAAAACTTGACGTAGCGCCACTATGCCTGCGTTTTTACGCCTTGCTCTCGACGACAATCCACGCACCCTGAACGGGGTATTCTTGGTCGCGAGAGGTATACGCGACGATTAGTACCGACGGTTCCCTTCACAAACGAATCCCCATTACCCCGCCCCAACCGTCATTCCGGGCTGAGTGGAGCGAAGACCCGGAATCCAGAACGAGGCGCTGGATTCCCGCGTTCGCGGGAATGACGAGGTGGATGGGAATGACGAGGTGGGGGGGATGACGAGATGGGTGGGAATGACGGGCGGGGTTCGGGGACGGAGTGAAACGCCCGCCGCATCCTGCCCCGCAAGCTGGGTGAGTGCTTTGAACCCGCCTTGTCCGCCTCGCCCTGGGGGCTGGATATTCAGGAGCCTGTGCTTGATTTCATGCGCTTGCCCCGCCCCCATTCGTCATCCCGGCGAACGCCGGGATCCAGAAACCGTCTCTCCGAAACAGCGCGCCTACAACCGCCCGTCCACCTGGTCGGCGGGCAACACGTATTTCAGGTCGTAGAGCACGGATTGCGGCTTGCCGAACGCCTTGATGGCTTCGATTCCCATTTCGCGGAACTGCCGATGCGCGACGGCGAGTATGACCGCGTCATAGCGGTCGGCTTGCGGCTGCTCGACCATGTTCACGCCATATTCGCGCTCGGCTTCCGCCGGATCCACCCAGGGATCGTAAACATCGACGTTGGCGGAATAGCTTTCGAATTCGCCGATCAGATCGACCACCCGGGTGTTGCGCAGGTCGGGGCAGTTTTCCTTGAAGGTGAGCCCCATGACCAGCACGTTGGCGCCGACCAGGGGGATGTTCTTGCGGGTCATCAGCTTGATGACTTCGGAGGCGACGTAGAGCCCCATGTTGTCGTTGATGCGCCGCCCGGCGAGGATCATTTCCGGGTGGTAGCCGATTTCCTGCGCCTTGTGGGTGAGGTAGTAGGGATCGACGCCGATGCAGTGGCCACCGACCAGTCCGGGCCGGAATGGCAGGAAGTTCCACTTGGTGCCGGCGGCTTCCAGCACTTCTTCGGTGTCGATGCCGAGGCGGTTGAAAATCAGCGCCAGTTCGTTGATCAGGGCGATGTTGACGTCCCGCTGGGTGTTTTCGATGACCTTGGCCGATTCGGCGACGCAGATGCTGCTGGCCTTGTGGGTGCCGGCCCTGATGACCTTGCGGTACAGCGCGTCGACGAATTCGGCGACTTCGGGCGTGGAGCCGGAGGTGACCTTGAGGATGGTGGTCACGCCATGCTCCTTGTCGCCGGGGTTGATGCGCTCGGGGCTGTAGCCAGCGAAGAAGTCCTGGTTGTAGGTCAGGCCGGAGCAGCGCTCGAGGATCGGGACGCAGACCTGCTCGGTGGCGCCGGGGAAGACGGTGGATTCGTAGATCACCACGTCGCCTTTATTCAGCGCGCCGCCGACGGTTTCGCTGGCCTTTTCCAGCGGCGTCAGGTCGGGGCGCTTGTGGCCGTCGATTGGCGTCGGCACGGTGACGATAAAGACATTGCAGTCGCGCAAGTCATTCTTGTCGCCGGTAAAGCTCAGCGCCTCGGCGCTTTTCAGGTTGTCCTCGTCGACTTCCAGCGTACTGTCGCGACCGGCGCGCAGTTCCTCGATGCGATCGGCGTTGATGTCGAAACCCACCGTTTCGAACTGTTTGCCAAACTCGACCGCCAGCGGCAGCCCCACATAGCCCAGTCCCACGACCGCGATCTTCGATTCTTCGACTTTCATCAGCAATCCACCCAAAAACTCGTGCAATCAGGCCGCGACAAAGCCCGAGCCAGCCGCGGCGTTACCGGCCAATCGCGTAATAGTCGAAGCCGTAATGCTTCATCCGCGATGGCTCGTAGAGGTTACGACCATCAAAAATCACGGGAGTTACAAGTTTGTTGTTAATTTCTTCAAAGTCGGGGCTGCGGAAGATTTTCCACTCGGTGCAGATCGCCAGCCCGTCGGCGCCATCGACCGCTTCCATCGGATGCTCCACCAGCGTCAGATCGTCGCGATCGCCGTAGATCCGTTGCGCCTCTTCCATGGCCTGCGGATCATAGGCGCGAACGCTTGCGCCCGCCGCCCACAGCGCTTCCATCAGCACCCGGCTGGGCGCTTCGCGCATGTCGTCGGTATTGGGTTTGAAGGCCAGCCCCCAGATCGCGATGGTCTTGCCCTTGAGATCGCCCTTGAAGTACTGATCGATCTTTCTGAACAGCACCGTTTTCTGCTCGTCGTTGCGCGCCTCGACCGCCGCCAGCAGCCGGGCGTCGAAATCCACCTCGCGGGCGGTGCGCTCCAGCGCCTTGACATCCTTGGGAAAACAGGAGCCGCCGTACCCGCAGCCAGGGTAGATGAACTGGTAGCCGACGCGGGGATCCGAGCCGATGCCGATGCGAACCTTTTCGATATCCGCGCCCAGCCGCTCGGCCAGTTGCGACAGCTCGTTCATGAAGCTGATCTTGGTGGCCAGCATGGCGTTGGCGGCGTATTTGGTCAGCTCCGCCGAGCGCACGTCCATGACGATCAGCTTCTGGTGGTTGCGGCTGAACGGCGCGTACAACTCGCGCATCGCCTCGATGGCGTATTCGTCCTCCGCGCCCACCACGATGCGGTCGGGCTTGGTGAAATCGGCGATGGCGTCGCCTTCCTTGAGAAACTCGGGATTGGAGACGACGTGGAACGGGATATCCATCCCGCGCACCGCCAGGCGCTCCGCGACCTGTTCGCGCACCTTGTCCGCCGTCCCAACCGGCACGGTGGACTTGTCGACGATGATGCGCGTCGAGTCCATGTGGTCGCCGATGGTTTTGGCGACCGCCAGCACGTACTGGAGATCCGCCGAGCCATCCTCGTCCGGCGGCGTGCCCACCGCGATGAACTGCAACTCGGCATGCGCCACCGCGCGCGCCATGTCGGTGGTGAAATCGATCCGACCCTGCGCCATCGAAGTCTTGATGATGTTCTCCAGGCCCGGTTCGTAGATGGGGATAACGCCGTTTTTCAGATTCTCGATCTTCCGCTCGTCGACATCGACGCACAGCACATTGTTCCCCACATCCGCCAGACAGGCGCCGGTGACCAGCCCCACATAGCCGGATCCATAGATGGTGACTTTCATATTTATCAGTCCTGTAAATCAAACAATTGGCGGAGCGCTACAGGCTACGATAAGCCTCTTCATCGACATCCGTAGCCCATTCCGACAACAGCCCCTCCAAACCCTGGTCGAACACAAGGTCGTCGGAATTCGCCTTGCGAAGGATAGCGACGTCCCCCACGACATCAAACTCAATGAGATCGCCCGCAACCAGATTGAGGCGTCGTCTGACAGACTCCGGGATGGTAGCCATAAAATTATCCATCAGTTTGCTCATTGTTATCGCCATTGGCGCACCCCGGTTTGCAGTCACACCCGTGTTTCGGATTACTCTATCACGCTCGTGGCCAGCATTGAGACGGAAGAGGCCTGTCAGCCTACAGCGGCTTGCGACACGGTTTCCGTGATGGCGGTCAAGTCTTCGTCGCGGAGATAGGGGTGCATGGGCAGGCTGACCACCCGCTTCGCGGCCGCCTCGCTGACGGGCGTTTCGCCAATCGCGTTGGCCAGCGCCGGTTGGCGGTTGAGGGGGACCGGATAGTGAACGGCGGTGGGGATGCCCGCCGCCTGCATCTTCTCGATGAAACTCTCCCGATCGCTCACCTGGAGGGTGAACTGGGCGAATACGCTGGTGTTGCCTTCCGCCACCGCAGGCGTATTGAGATCGCCACCCTGGCCCGCCGGCTTTGCGCCCCGCGCTTCGAGCAATTCGATGTAACGCTGGCCGATGCGCGCGCGCGATTCGACCTCTTCGGGAAACAGATCGAGCTTGGCCAGCAACACGGCGGCTTGCAGCGTATCCAGACGCCCGTTGATGCCGATTCTCGGATGGTGGTAGCGCCGGTCCTGGCCGTGGACGCTGATCTCGCGCATCAACTTCGCCAGCGCGGCGTCATTGGTGAAACAGGCTCCGGCGTCTCCGTAGCCGCCCAGCGGCTTGGAGGGGAAAAACGAGGTGCAGCCAATGGTGGACAATCCGCAGGAGCGGCGGCCCTTGTAGGTCGCGCCGAAACTCTGCGCGCCATCCTCGATGACCGGCAGGCCGTGCTTGTCGGCGATGGCGTTGATGGCGTCCATGTCGGCGCATTGCCCATACAGCGACACCGGCATGATGGCGCGGGTGCGCGGCGTGATCGCCGCCTCGATCCGGCTGGCGTCGATGTTATAGGTGTCCGGCTCGATATCGACAAACACCGGCGTCGCGCCCAGCAGCGCGATCATCTCGCCGGTGGCGATGAATGTGAACGGCGTGGTGATGACCTCGTCGCCCGCGCCAATGCCCAGCGCCATCATCGCCACCAGCAGCGCGTCGGTGCCGCTGGAGACGCCGACGCAATGCTCCACGCCGACATAGTCGGCCAGCGCATTCTCCAGTTCGGTCACTTCCGGCCCGAGAATGTACTGTCCATGCGCCAGCACGGCCTTGATTCGCCGGTCGACGTCATCCTCGATACGGCGATACTGGGTTTGAAGGTCAATGAATTTCATAGGGCTCCCGAGATGGGGAAAGGCTGGGGAATCCTCAATACTCCCGCCCCACGGCCAGATCCACCAGATGCGCCAGCGCATCGCGGAAACCGGAACGCGGCAGCGCTTCCAGTTGCCGTTTGGCCTTCTCCGCCTCGCGCCGCGCCATGTCCATCGTATAGTCGATGGCGCCGGTATCCCGCACGACGGCCAGCACCTCGTCGATCCGGTCCCGCGAGGCCTCCTCGATAGCCTGACGGATCAACGCGCTCTGGGCTTCGTCGCCGTTGCGCATGGCGTGGATCAGCGGCAGGGTCGGCTTGCCTTCGGCCAGGTCGTCGCCGAGTTGCTTGCCCAGCTTCTGCTCGTTGGCGGCGTAATCGAGCACATCGTCCACCAGTTGAAAGGCGACGCCGAACCGCAAGCCGTATTCCGCCAGCGCCGCCTCCACCGCCGGCTCCGCGTCCGCGATGACGCCGCCCAGCTGGCTGGCGGCCTTGAACAGAATGGCCGTTTTGCGCTCGATGACTTGCAGGTAGCGCTCTTCCGAGGTTTCCGCGTCGTTGATGTTCATCAACTGCATGACCTCGCCGGCGGCGATCAGGTTGGTGGTATGCGAGAAAATGTCCATCACCCGCATCCGTTTCAGCTCGACCATCAGTTCGAACGAGCGGGAATAGAGGAAATCGCCCACCAGCACGCTGGCCTCGTTGCCCCAGACCGCGTTGGCCGTCTCCTGGCCTCGCCGCATCGTGGACTCGTCCACCACATCGTCATGCAACAGCGTGGCGGTGTGGATGAACTCCACAATGGCCGCCAGAAGATGGGCGTCCTCGCCCGTCTTGCCGCAGGCGCCGGCCGACAGCAACACCAGCGCCGGACGCAGCCGCTTGCCGCCGTTGCGCACGATGTAATGTCCCATCTGGTTGATCAGGACGACATCCGAAGCCAGGCGATCGATGATCAGTTCATCGACGGCGCGCATCTCCCCGGCGATGATATCGAGAGGTGGGCTGGAAAACATGCGCGCATGCTAGTACATCCGGCGGGAAATATCGACAGGCGTCACGTTTTTCGCGCTCGTGGGCGCGAGGAGGAAGCGCCAGCCCGCTCGTCGGGCCACGCTCGACATTGCCGGCGAGACGCCGGCGCTCCCAGGGGGGGCTGGGAGCGCCGGCATCTTGCCGGCAAAGGTGTAGGGTATTTCTCTTGAGGGTGTCGTTTACCCGTAAGCGGGTTACGTGGCGGGTTTCGCGCCCTGATGCCTCATATACTTCTCGCGCTCAAGAATACCCCATTCATGGCGCGCGTCTTTTCGCCGATAGCGGTGTTGCAAAAACTTGACGTAGCCCCACTATGCCTGCGTTTTTGCGCCTTGCTCTCGACGAAAA
>DRPO01000549.1 GCA_011330835.1 Gammaproteobacteria bacterium
GAACTGTTCACCCAGCAAAACATTCCCTTCTCCCCGGACAACAAGATATCGCAACAACCCCTCTACATCGGCGGCCCGGTGGAATCCGAACGCGGCTTCATCCTGCACAGCCCGGAAAACCGTTGGGAAAGCACCATGAAGGTTGCCGACAGCTTTGGAGTCACCGCCTCGCGCGATATTCTTGAAGACAGCGCCAGCGGCGCCGGACCGAAAAAGGCGCTATTTATCCTCGGCTACGCCGGCTGGGGCGCCGGCCAACTCGAAAACGAACTTTCCGACAACGCCTGGCTGACAACGCCGGCCGACCCGGAAATCGTCTTCGACCAGCCGGTCGAACAACGCTGGCGAGCCGCCGCCGGCAAGATCGGGATCGACCTCGACCTGATGAACGCCAACCCGGGGCATGCCTGACAACGATCAGGCGACGCCGCGCACCCTGCTCGCCTTCGATTTTGGCCTGCGCCGCGTCGGCGTCGCGGTAGGCTTCCCCCAGACCGGAACCGCCACGCCGCTACAAACCATCGCCTGGCAAAGTTACGATGAACTGTGGAGCCGCATCGCCCCCTTGATCCAGGAATGGCGCCCCCAACGGCTGCTGGTCGGCATGCCCAACCTCCATTCCGGCGAAAAACACGATCTGGAAAAACCCATCCGCCGCTTCGCCGCCCAGCTCGAAAAACGCTTCGACATCGCCACCGAATTCGTCGATGAAAGCTACAGCTCCCGCGACGCCGAAGCCCGGCTGCGGGAAATCCGCCGCTCAGGCCGGAAAAAGAAAATCGACAAAACCGAGATCGACCGCCTGGCCGCCGCCCTGCTTATTGAGCAATGGATGGAGAGTCGGCCCCCTGTGTCAGGATAGATGTCGCCTCTCCCTGAGAGCCTTTGTTCGAGTAGGGGGCGTAATAGAGGTGGAAGAGGTTGGTTCGCTGTAGTCTCACGGGAAAGAGCCCGTAGGGCGACTGGACGTGAGACGACAGCCAAGAATCCGCGCATCCTGATCCGGCTTGCAGCAATGAGGTGGCGATGCGATCGGCCAGCAGGCCGCCCGCCAGCGCGCCGATGGCCAGGCCGGGCGCGATCCGCGCGACGTCGGGCCAGCGGATGGCGCGGTGGCGCTGGTGGGCGAGGATGGAGGCGATCGAGGTGACGATGATGGTCGCCAGCGAGGTGCCCAGCGCGACGTGCATGAGGTGGTCGGGATAGAGGCCGGCGCGGGCGAAGAGGAACGCCAGCGCCGGCACGACGATCAGCCCGCCGCCGACGCCGAGCAGACCGGCGGTCAGGCCGGTGAGCGCGCCGGTGGCGAGGTAGAGAGCGATCACTGTCTCAGGATGACCTTGTCCTCGCGGCCACAGACATAGGCGTAGTAGAGCACGGGGATCACCACCAGGGTCAGCAGCGTGGAGACGAAGATGCCGAAGATCAGCGAGATCGCCAGGCCGCTGAAGATGGGGTCGTCGAGAATGAAGAACGCGCCCACCATCGCCGCCACGCCGGTCAGTACGATCGGCTTGGCCCGCACCGCGCCGGCCTGGATGACCGCCTTGTGCAGTTCGACGCCATCGCGCACCTGCTCGTTGATGAAGTCGACCAGCAGGATGGAGTTGCGCACGATAATCCCCGCCAGCGCGATCATGCCGATCATCGAGGTGGCGGTGAACTTGGCGCCGAGCAACGCGTGGCCCGGCATGACGCCGATAATGGTCAGAGGAATCGGCGCCATGATCACCAGCGGAACCAGGTAGGAGCGGAACTGCCCCACCACCAGCAGATAGATCAACACCATGCCCACGGCGTAGGCCAGCCCCATGTCGCGGAAGGTTTCATAGGTGACTTGCCATTCGCCATCCCACTTGATGCTGTAGTAGTACGGATCATCCGGCTGGTGGAAGAAGAACTGGCCGACGTCGGCGCCTCGCCGAATCGGGTTCTCCCGCAGCTCGGAGACCATCTCGAACATGCCGTACAGCGGGCTGTCCAGCTCGCCGGCCATATCGGCCATGACATAGGTCACCGGCAACA
>DRPO01000550.1 GCA_011330835.1 Gammaproteobacteria bacterium
AGGCGCCGCAGGTGGTCGAGGACCAGGTCACCTACCCGCTGACCACCGCCATGCTCTCGGTGCCGAAAGCGATCAACGTCCGAGGCTACTCCTTCTTCGGCGACTCCTATATCTACGTCATTTTCGAGGACGGCACAGACCCCTACTGGGCGCGCTCCCGGGTGCTGGAATATCTCAGCCAGGCCGCCAGCAAGCTGCCCCCCTCCGCGAAACCGGAACTCGGCCCGGACGCCACCGGCGTCGGCTGGGTGTATGAATATGCACTGGTCGATCGCCACAACCACCACGACCTCGCCCAGCTCCGCAGCCTGCAGGACTGGTACCTGAAATTCGAATTGCAAACCGTGCCCGGCGTCTCCGAAGTCGCCACCATCGGCGGCATGGTCAAGCAGTATCAGGTGGTCGTCGATCCCGACAGCCTGCGGGCCTACGGGCTCAGCCTCGCCCAGGTTCGCAAGGCGATCCAGCGCGGCAATCAGGAATCGGGCGGCTCGGTCATCGAAATGGCCGAGGCGGAATACATGATCCGCGCCACCGGCTACATCAAGCGTATCGACGACCTGCGCGACATTCCGCTGGGCATGAGCGACAAGGGCGTGCCCATCACGCTCAAGGATGTCGCACAGATCCGGCTGGGCCCCAAACTGCGGCGCGGCATCGCCGAACTGGACGGCGAAGGGGAAGTCGTCGGCGGCGTAGTCATCATGCGCTATGGCGAAAACGCGCTGTCGGTCATAGCCCGCGTGAAAAAGCGGCTGGAAGAACTCGCGCGGGGCTTGCCGGAAGGGATGGAGATCGTACCCACCTATGACCGCTCCGGCCTGATCCACCGCGCCGTCGAAACCCTGAACGGCAAGCTGGTGGAGGAATTCATCGTGGTCGCCGCCGTTTGCGCGCTGTTCCTTTTCCACCTGCGCTCGGCGCTAGTGGTCATCCTTTCACTCCCCGTCGGCATCCTTGTCGCCTTCATCGTCATGCACCAGATGGGCATCAACGCCAACATCATGTCGCTGGGCGGCATCGCCATCGCCATCGGCGCGATGGTCGACGCCGCCATCGTGATGATCGAGAACGTCCACAAGCACATCGAAAAAACCGGGGTCACCGACGACAACCGCTGGGAGATCATGGCCCAGGCGGCCACCGAGGTCGGCCCGCCGCTGTTCTTCTCGCTGCTGATCATCACGCTCAGCTTCCTGCCGGTGTTCACGCTGGAAGCGCAGGAAGGCCGCCTGTTCGCGCCGCTGGCCTATACCAAGACCTTCGCCATGGCGGCCGCCGCCGCGCTGTCGATCACCCTGGTGCCGGTGCTGATGGGCTATTTCATTCGCGGCCACATCACCCCGGAAGAGAAGAACCCCGTCAACCGCGTATTGATCGCCCTGTACCGCCCCGTTATCCGCCTGGTGCTGAAAATTCCCACACTGCTGGTCATATTGACAGTCATCCTGATCGGCGTCGGCCTCTGGCCGCTGCAAAAGATCGGCAGTGAATTCATGCCCGATCTGAACGAAGGCGACCTGCTGTACATGCCCAGCGCCTTCCCCGCCATCTCCATCGGCAAGGCGCAGCAACTGCTGCAACAGACCGACAAGCTGATCAAGACCGTGCCGGAAGTCGCACGCGTCTTCGGCAAGATCGGCCGCGCCGATACCGCCACCGACCCGGCCCCGCTGACGATGATCGAAACCACCATCCTGCTCAAGCCCCGCGACCAGTGGCGTCCCGGCATGACCATGGACAAGCTCAAGCAAGAGCTGGACAGACGCGTGAAATTCCCCGGCCTCACCAATGCCTGGGTCATGCCCATCAAGAACCGCATCGACATGCAGGCCACCGGCATCAAAACCCCGGTCGGCGTCAAGGTCGCCGGGCCGGATCTCGAAGTCATCCAGAAAATCGGCAAGCAACTGGAGAAAATACTGAAAAAAGTCCCCGGAACCACCTCGGTCTACTCCGAGCGCGTCGCCGGCGGGCGCTATGTCACCGTCGACATCGACCGAGGCGCCGCCGCGCGCTTCGGCCTCAACATCGCCGACGTGCAGGAAGTGGTGCGCACCGCGCTCGGCGGCATGCCCGTCACCCAGACCGTCGAAGGGCTGGAACGCTATCCCGTTAACCTGCGCTATCCGCGCGGCGTGCGCGACTCGGTGGAAAAAATCCGCAACCTGCCCATCGTCACCCCCGCTGGCGCCCACATCCCGCTGGCCGAAGTCGCCCACATCCGCGTCGAATCCGGCCCCGGCATGATCAAGACCGAAAACGCCCGCCTCAATGGATGGACATACATCGACATCCAGGGCCGCGACCTCGGCTCCTACGTCATCGACGCCCAACAAGCCGTCGCCGACCAGCTCGACCTGCCACCCGGCTACTCCGTCGCCTGGTCCGGCCAGTACGAATACATGGTGCGCGCCAGGGAACGGCTCTCCACGGTCATCCCGTTCACCCTGGTCATCATCATCCTGCTGCTCTACCTCAACTTCCGTAACCTGACCGCCGTACTCATCATCCTCGCCACCCTGCCGCTCGCGCTCGCCGGCGGCGTCTGGCTGCTCTACCTGCTCGGCTACAACCTCTCC
>DRPO01000551.1 GCA_011330835.1 Gammaproteobacteria bacterium
GCGCCAACATTTTGTGGGCAGGGTCACATTACAGGCGTTGACGCTTTGTAACACTTTGCCCCCGGATCGATGCTATTCTGGGGTGACGCAGTTCAACCAATTTGGAGGATGTAAATGAGTCTTGTCAGTGTATTGAGTAAAGTCGCCCTCGGCGCCATCGCGGCCAAGGGCGTGGGCAGCATGATGGGCGGCAATAGCGGCAGCGGCCTGGCCGGAGCCTTGAGCAGCATGATGGGCGGCAGCGGCGGCGGCAACCCATTGGGCGCGCTGGCCGGAATGCTTGGCGGCGGACATCAGCAGCAAAGTGGCGGATTGGCCAGTATGTTGGGCGGTGGTCAACGAGGCGGCGGCGCGTTGGGCGCTCTGAGCGGACTGTTGGGTGGCGGTGGTGGTCAACAGGGAGGCGGGATGCTGGCCGGGCTGCTGGGCGGCGCGGAGAAAACCGGCGGCTTGGGCGGTCTGCTTGATTCCCTGGGCGGCGGCGGTCAGGGCGGCGGTCTTGGCGCAATGCTGAACCAGGCGCTCCAGGGGCAGGAACCGGAGCCCTCCCAGGCGGAAGAGGAGCAGGCCGCGCTGCTGCTCAAGGCCATGATCATGGCCGCCAAGTCGGACGGACAGATCGACGAAAACGAGCAACGGAAGATCGCTGAACATCTTGGTGACGTTTCTCAGGAAGAACTGGCCGTTGTTGAGGCCGCCATGGCGGCCCCGGTCGATCCCGAAGGGTTGGCGGGCAGCACTCCGTCGGGCATGGAACAGCAGGTCTATCTCATGTCGCTGCTCGGCATCGACCTTGACAGCAAATCCGAAGCGCAATACCTGGATCAGCTTGCCAAGGCGTTGAACATCGCGCCAGAACAGGCCAACGCCATTCACGAACAGGTTGGCGCGCCGAAGCTGTACAGCTGATACGACCCTATGAAGAACCTGTCATCCCGGCGAAAGTCGGGATCCATACCCGTAGGCGGATAAGCCTAATCCGGATTTCTCACAGGATCGCGGAATTCTCGCGCATGGATTTGATTTCATGGTGGATTTTCTGACTGAACGGAATACGGGTTGTCTTTCCGAAGGAAGAAAATCCGCCGTGGAATCAAAGACCAGGCCAGAAGCCGCGCACCCCGGGAGAAATGCGGGCCAAGGCGCATCAGGCAGCGAGGTTGCCGTCGGCAGCGCCTGATGCGCTTTTCGCTTGTCATGGCCTACAACGCTGGAATGAGTAGCGTCGGGGATTTCCAAACGCCTTTGCCGGCAGGATGCCGGCGTTCCCGGGCCGCCTGTTGAGAGGCGCTCCCATGATGGGGCGTGCTGGCGATCAATACCTGATAGAATAGCGGTCTTGTCTGGCCGCTTTTTGTTTTCTGGCTTCCACGACCGTTTGTCCGCTGTTGTCGACCAGTCGTTGTGTTGTTTGCGTTCAGTTGGAACTCGCGCTCGGGATGTCGATCAAACGCGCGATTATGGACGGATTCATCTGGCCCGTGCGGGTCTATTACGAGGATACCGATGCTGGCGGCGTGGTTTACCATGCGGCCTATCTGCGGTTCATGGAGCGGGCGCGCACCGAGTGGTTGCGCGAGCTGGGGTTTGAGCAGGACACGCTGCGGGAGCAGGGGTTTCTGTTCGCGGTGAAGCGGATACAGGTTGATTTCCATCGGCCGGCCCGGTTCAACCAGTTGTTAAGGGTTCATTCAGCTATCGGTCAGCTTGGCCGGGCCAGTATGACTTTTTTGCAGGATATCGTTAGCGACGGGCAGTGTTTGTGCCGGGGGGAGGTTCAGGTGGTTTGTCTGGACGCCTCTGGATTCCGACCGGTTGCGTTGCCCGGCGCGCTGGCGTCCACGCTCAAAGAGGAGTTGTCTCGTGTCGGTTGATCTTTCGATTTTCAGCCTGATTGCCAAGGCTAGCCCGGTGGTGCAGGCCGTCATGCTGATTTTGTTAATGGCCTCAGTGATTTCCTGGACGCTGATCGTGATCAAGGTCAAGGTTTTGGGCGCCGCCAGGCGCAACGCGGAGAAGTTCGAGGAGGCATTCTGGTCCGGCTCCGATTTGCGCAAGCTCTACGAGGGCGTGTCCCGCCAGGCCAGCACACAGGGGCTGGAAACCATTTTCGCCGCCGGCTTCAAGGAGTATCTGCGCCAGGCTGGCGTCGGCGGCAAGCAGTATTTCAGCCAGATCGAAATGATTTCGCGCGCCATGCGGGTGGCGATGACCCGCGAGATCGAGGCGCTGGAATCCAATCTGTCGTTTCTCGCCACGGTCGGTTCGACCAGCCCCTATATCGGTCTGTTCGGGACGGTCTGGGGCATCATGAACTCGTTTCGGGCGCTGTCGGACGCGCAGGCCAATACCTTGTCGGCGGTGGCGCCAGGCATCGCCGAGGCGCTGATCGCGACCGCGATCGGTCTGTTCGCGGCGATTCCGGCGGTTATCGCTTATAACCGCTTTTCCGATGACGTGGAGC
>DRPO01000552.1 GCA_011330835.1 Gammaproteobacteria bacterium
AGCAAGGCTTTCATTTTATCTCCAGGCCTTGCGCCTTGTTCGAGATGCTCCGCTGCTTCCCGCAAAGAGAATTTCAACACGTCAGTAATGGTTTCGAGGTTCTTGATGCTTTTTATCTTCTTTAGATATCGCTCGGTTTCGTCGTCCAGTCGGGCAGTGATTCTCATATTGATCTCCGGGCAATTCGCGTCGGACACGCCGTATGACAAGCATAACCCGTAGCGCGGACGCCGTTCAAGTTCGCCGCACGAATCCGGGCCAGCGTTGGCGCGAGCCACGCTTGGGAGCAGCGATCGAGGGCTACCTGAAAGCATGGCGCCCGCTTAGTGTTTGGGCTTTTACGCCACCTGCCGAGAGGCCTTTTTACGCTCGTGCTCCTTGAGGTGCTTTTTACGCAGCCGGATGTGGTTGGGCGTGACTTCAACCAGTTCGTCGTCATCGATAAATTCCAGCGCTTGTTCCAGCGTGAATTTGATGGGCGGCGTCAGAATCAGGTTTTCGTCAGTGCCAGCGGCGCGGATATTGGTCAGTTGCTTGGCTTTCAGCGGGTTGACGGTGAGATCATTGTCGCGCGAGTGAATGCCGATAATCTGGCCTTCATAGACTTCGTCGCCGTGCGAGGTAAACAACCGACCGCGCTCCTGGAGATTGAACAGCGCATAGGCGAGCGCCTTGCCGGTTCCATTGGATATCAACACGCCATTGCTGCGCTGCCCGATGCGCTCGGGCCGCCAGGGGCCGTAGTGATCGAAGACATGGAACATCAGGCCAGAGCCGGAGGTGGTGGTCATGAAGTCGGTCTGGAAACCGATCAGGCCGCGCGCGGGGATAATGAAATCGAGCCGTACGCGCCCCTTGCCGTCCGGTGAAATGTTTTTCAGCTCGCCGCGACGCTCGCCGAGTTTTTCCATGACGGCGCCCTGGTGCTGCTCTTCCACGTCCACGGTGAGTTGCTCGTAAGGCTCCTGCATTTCGCCGTCGATTTCGCGCAGCACCACCTCGGGCCGAGAAACCGCCAGCTCGAAGCCTTCGCGCCGCATGTTTTCGATCAGGATGCCCAGATGCAGCTCGCCCCGTCCGGAGACGCGAAACTTGTCCGGATCTTCGGTCGGCTCGACTCGCAACGCAACATTGTGCTTGAGTTCTTCCTCCAGCCGTTCGTGGATATTGCGCGAGGTGACATATTTGCCGTCCTTGCCGGCGAAGGGCGAATTATTGACCTGAAACGTCATGCTCACCGTCGGTTCATCGACCGTCAATGGCGGCAACGCCTCGACGTGCTCGCTGTCGCAGAGCGTATCCGAAATATACAGCTCATCCATGCCGGTAAAGGCGATAATATCGCCCGCGCTGGCGGATTCGAACTCGACCCGCTCCAGACCGTGGAACCCGAAAATCTGCAATATCCGACCCCGACGCTCCTTGCCCTCGCGATCGATCACGCGCACCGGTGAATTGGCCCGCACACTGCCGCGCTTGATCCGGCCAATGCCGATCAGCCCCACATAACTGTTGTAATCCAGCGAGCTGACCTGCAACTGAAACGGCCCGTCGAGATCCACCGCCGGCGGCGAAACATGCTTGACGATCGCTTCGAACAACGGCGTCATATCCCCTTCGCGCGCTTCGGAATTCTCGGAAGCATAGCCATTGATCGCCGAAGCGTAGATCACCGGAAAATCCAGTTGCTCATCGGTGGCCCCCAGGCGATCGAACAAATCGAACGTCTGATCCAGCACCCAATCCGGACGCGCGCCTTCGCGGTCGATCTTGTTGATCACCACGATCGGCTTGAAGCCCATGTCGAACGCTTTCTGCGTAACGAAACGGGTCTGCGGCATCGGGCCTTCCACGGCGTCCACCAGCAGCAACACGGAATCGACCATCGACAACACCCGCTCGACCTCGCCGCCAAAGTCCGCGTGGCCCGGCGTATCGACGATATTGATGCGGTAGTCGTTCCAGCGGATCGCCGTGTTCTTCGACAAGATGGTAATGCCGCGCTCTTTTTCGAGATCGTTGGAATCCATCACGCGCTCGGAAGCGTTGGCGCGTTCGCCCAGAGTGCCCGACTGCTTCAGCAGCTCGTCCACGAGGGTGGTTTTGCCATGGTCAACATGGGCGATAATCGCAATATTGCGCAGTTTTTCGATCACTTTGGGCGTACCGGCTGGAAAAAGGCGGGGGATTATACCTGTCGTCAGGCGGAATGTCCCGTGCAACAGCAGAGCGAACAGAGCAGGCGTCAATAAACGGACCCGAGCGCCTGATTTGTTGAACTGGATCCCGCTTTCGCCGGGATGACAGCCTTGAAGTCGCAGGGGGAGATTTTCGTCTGTGGCGGGTATCCCCGTTATACTTCTCGCGCCCGTGCGCCATGAACCAGAGAAGAAGTACGAGATATCGGGGCGCGAAACCCGCCCCAAAACCTGCTTACGGGTAACCGACTCCCTCAAGAGAAATACCCAACGCTTGTGCCGGCAAGATGCCGGCGCTCCCCATCGGGTCAATTCACAGGGACTCGTCCTGGCTCCAGAAAATAACACCCACCAGCAACCGATAAAGAACCCAGGCATTGAGCAGATGCCAAACAAAATGCGTCCCCACCGGAACCAGCGAACAGACCGATTGATCAGCCGTGCGCGCCGCCAGCGAAAAACTGAACACCAGCGACGCGCCAAGATACATCGAATAAAGCCGGTGACGCCGCCGGCCAAGCCAGAAACAAACCAGCCCCAACGCGAGCCAGGCGGGCAGATAGAAAACCGAGCCATTGAGAAAACCCGGCGGCGCAAGCGTCAGTGTCCCATAGCTGGCGAGCTGGAAAACGAGCAGCAACGCCGCCACGCCCCACCATCGCAATCGCGCGACGCGCCACAGAAAAACGACCAGAAAGCCATTGATAAATAGGGTGATTGGCCAGATATCGAACTGCAACGCCCAGCTCCGCGCAGTCAAGTGCCACAGCGAACTGCCCAGGCCAATCGCCGCCAGCAACCCGGTCAGCAACCAGAGATCCGCCACGCGCCACAGGGATTGCTTCGATAGACGAACGCCAACCATCACCGCTGCAATGATCAACCCCAGGTTACTGACCACATTCAGCGGTTCGCCCCAAAGGCCATCGCCCTGACGTTCGCAATAGGCGTCGATCAGCGGCCCCGCCATCAGACCGATCACGAGATGATCCTCGAGCGAATGTCGCTTTCCAGTCGCGCCGCGAGTTTCTTGCGCTCCTCGAAATCACGACCTCGCAAGGGCGGCAAAAAATCAATATCCACCACCAGATTTTTCGCGGTCAGCGTGCGCCAGACGCTTTGCATCAGGGTGACGCCATCGACAAAGGGAACCGCTTCGCTGGGGCGATGACGGGCGTCGCGATAACGCAGAGCCACCGGCTGCACAATAAAGTCATGCTCGATCGCCGGGCCGAGCAAGCGCGCGTGAAAACGTCGCACATCCTGTCCCGGCGTGGTCGTTCCCTCGGGAAAGACCAGCACGCTGTGTCCGCCCTGGATATGCCGCGCGATCAAACGGGCGACGCCATCCGCCGCGTTGCGTCGACCCCGCTCGATAAACAGCGTCCCGCCGCGTCTGGCCAGAAACCCGATCACCGGCCAGCGCCCGACTTCCGCCTTGGAAAGAAATCCGACCCGGGCGACGCTCCCGATGACCGGAATATCCAGCCACGAGATGTGATTGGCCACCCACAACGCCGGTTCGTTGACCGGCTCGCCATGGCGTCGCGGCGAAACGCCGACTGCCCGGACGACGCAACGCAACCAGCAACGGCGCGCCCCCTGAAGCCCACGCCCCGGAACGCCATTGCGGAAATCCCCCAACATCGCCAACGCGAGCAACAGCCCGAGAACCAGCAACAAGGCCAGCAGCCCGAGCCGCAAAATCGCTATCGCGGCGCGCGCCACGTTTCAATCGCCCTGTTCACGCGCGATGGCCCGGTAACCGATATCCTTCCTGTAGAAGCAGTCCGGCCAGTCGATTCCGGAAACCAGCGCGTAGGTTTTCCGTTGCGCCTCGCTCACCGTCTCGCCCAGGCAAACCGCGCACAAGACGCGTCCGCCGCTGGTAACCACCTGCCCGTCCCGCTCCGCGGTTCCCGCATGGAAAACCTTGCAATCCGCGCCCGTGTCCGCGTCCAGCCCGGAGATGACATCCCCCTTGCGATAGTTCTCCGGATAGCCGCCAGCCGCCAACACGACGCCCAGAGACGCGCGCGGATCCCACTCGATCGTCGCCTGATCCAGCTTGCCGTCCAGCGCGGCCTCGATCAGCGTCACCAGGTCGGACTTCAGGCGCATCATGATCGGCTGGGTTTCCGGATCGCCAAAACGCACGTTGTACTCCAGCACCTTCGGCTCGCCATCGGCGCCGATCATCAGCCCCGCATAGAGAAATCCGGTGAACGCATTGCCTTCCTCCGCCATCCCCTTCACCGTGGGCTCCATCACCTCCCGCATAATGCGTTCGCTGATCTCCGGCGTGACCACCGGCGCGGGCGAATAGGCGCCCATGCCCCCGGTATTGGGGCCCTTGTCGCCATCGTCGCGCGCCTTGTGATCCTGCGAACTGGCCATCGGCAAAATGTGCTCGCCATCCACCATGGCGATAAAACTCGCCTCCTCCCCGCCGAGGAACTCCTCGATCACCACCCGATGCCCGGCCTCGCCAAAGGCGTTGCCCGCCAGCATATCCCGAACCGCGGCGATCGCCTCATCCTCCGTTTGCGCCAGGATCACCCCCTTCCCCGCCGCCAGACCATCGGCCTTGACCACAATCGGCGCGCCCTGGGCGCGAATGTATTCGATCGCCGGATCGATCTCGGTGAAATTCGCGTAGGCCGCCGTCGGAATCCCATGCCGCGCAAAGAAATCCTTGGAAAACGCCTTCGATCCCTCCAGTTGCGCCGCGCCCGCCGTCGGCCCGAAAATCCGCAGCCCCGCCGCCTGGAACCGATCCACGATACCCGCCACCAGCGGCGCCTCCGGCCCCACGACCGTCAGATCAACCGCTTGATCGCGCGCGAAATCGAGCAATGCATCAATGTCTTCCGCCGCTGCCGGCGCATTCTCCAGCTTCGCCTCCCGCGCCGTACCCGCATTGCCAGGCGCGACAAACACCCGGTCAACCTTCGGGGATTGAGCAATCTTCCACGCCAACGCGTGCTCCCGGCCTCCGCCGCCAACCACCAGAATTCGCATATCAAATGAGCCTGTAGAAAAAACCCGCCCATTTTGCCAGAAAACCGTGACCGATTGGTCTCCCTGATTGTCGCCGGCTTGTCATCCCCCTCCGACCGCGCCACACTGGAGCCCAGTTAAACGGAATAACAATAACAACAAGTGAGAGCCGCTCCTCGGCGGCTCGCATCACATCCGGGTAACTACTGCAAAGGCGCACGGACGCGCCATTTATCTCTTCACGAACAACGGTCACACCCAGCCGCGCGGAAACGTTGAGCGTCATGAAACCCGCGTTTTCCCTCTTGCCGACAAACGACAACCTCAAGAGAAATACCGGACGGTTTTGCCGGCAAGATGCCGGCGCTCCCAGCCCCCCCCTGGGAGCGCCGGCGTCCCGCCGGCCCAACCGGCGATGTCGGGCGCGGCCCGACGAGCCGTAAGGCGCATCAGGCATTGCAGAGGGCGATCTCATTGCCTGAGCGCTTTCGCGCGTGATCAGGCTGATGGGTCTGGATCCCGGCGTTCGCCGGGATGACGCCCATGACCATGGCGCCCGGTAGAGATTTCCTGGCTGTTTTGACGGCAACAATGCTGGCGCTTGGGGGAGGTATCGGCTTCCCTGCCAAAAGCTATCCCACTACATCAAAATAAAAGCAGCGCCCCGACAAACGACAACCTCAAGAGCAATACCCAGCGCCTTTGCCGGCAAGATGCCGGCGCTCCCGCCCCCCCTGGGAGCGCCGGCGTCCCGCCGGCCCACCCGGCAATGTCGAGCGTAGCCCGACGAGCCGAAGGCGCCCTTTCTTTTGCTTCGTTTTCTTTGGGCGAGCAAAGAAAATGAAGGCGCGCCCTTGCGCCATAAGCCAGAAAAGAAGTACGAAACATCGGGGCGCGAAACCCACCCCGCAACCCGCTTACCGGTAAATACGAACACCTCGCCGAATGAAATCCAACACCCACTACCCCCTGGGATGATGCCTCTCATGCAAAGCCTGCAACCTCGCTTGAGCAACATGGGTATAAATCTGCGTGGTGGAAATATCCGCATGCCCAAGCAACATCTGCACCACCCGCAAATCCGCGCCATGATTGAGCAAATGCGTCGCGAAGGCGTGCCTGAGCGTGTGGGGCGTGAGATTCGTGGCGATGCCAGCCAACGCGGCGTACCGCTTGATGGCGTACCAGAAATTCTGGCGGGTCATGGCGGTCCCGCGCCGAGACAGAAACAGCGCGTCCACTGCTGGCTTTTTACCCAGCAGTTCCGGACGCGCGTATCGTCGGTAGCGGTCAATCCATTCGACGGCTTCGTCGCCCAACGGGGTGAGCCGCTCCTTGTTCCCCTTGCCGACAATCTTGATCGCGCCAAGCTGGAGGTTGACTTGCGGCAACGTCAGGGAAACCAGTTCGCTCACCCGCAGTCCGCTGGCGTAGAGCGTTTCCAGCATGGCCTTGTCCCGTAGCCCGATCGCGGCGCCGACATCGGGAGCGGCCAGCAATTTTTCAACTTCCTTCTCACCGAGAGACGTTGGCAGCGTCCGCGTTGTCTTTGGCGCATCCAGTAAAGCGGTGGGATTGGACTCGACCTGTTGCTCCCGTTCCAGGTAGGCGTAAAAACGCCGCCAGGCCGACAACGCCCGGCTGATGGATCGAGCATTGACGCCGGACTGGCTTCGGTCGCGGATGAAAGCGCGAAGCTGGTCGTCGCGCGCTTCCGGCAAGGATGACTGCTGGCGCTTCAAATAATCGGCAAGCTGCCGCAAATCGCGCCGATAGGCCTGGCGGGTATTTTCGCTGAGCCCTCGTTCCAGCCATAGCGCATCGATGAAACGATCGATCAGCGCGTTATCCCGGTCTGTCGCATTTTTCGATGCGTCAGACATCACCGCCATCGTTGTCGTCAGAGCTTCTGGCAAAGGCTTTCATGACATCGATCGGCAAGGGGAAAACAATCGTCGTGGAATTTTCGGTGGAAATATCGACCAGCGTTTGCAGATAGCGCAGTTGCAGCGCTTGCGGGTTCTGGGCAATGACGGCGGCGGCGGCCAATAATTTTTCGGAAGCCTGCAATTCCCCCTCGGCGTTGATGACCTTGGCGCGCCGCTCACGTTCGGCTTCCGCCTGGCGGGCGATAGCGCGCACCATGCTTTCATCGAGGTCGATGTGTTTCAGTTCGACATTGGTCACCTTGATGCCCCAGGACGCGGTCTGCTCGTCGAGAATCGCCTGGATATCGAGATTCAGCTTGTCCCGTTCCGACAGCATTTCGTCCAGTTCATGCTGTCCGAGCACCGATCGCAACGTGGTCTGCGCCAACTGGCTGGTGGCGGCGTAATAATCCTCGACCTGGATAATCGCCTTTTCCGGATCGACCACCTTGAAATAGAGCACCGCGCTGACATGCACGGTCACGTTGTCGCGGGAGATGACATCCTGCGTCGGAATATCCATGGTGACAACGCGCAGATCAACCCGCACCATTTGCTGGAGGAAAGGGATAATCAGCACCAGCCCGGGACCCTTGACCGTTTGAAATCGTCCGAGAAAGAACACGACCGCCCGTTGATATTCCGGCACGATGCGAATCGCGGAAAACAGGATCGCGGCAACAACAACCAGTGGAACCAGATAGCCAACCATAATCAGCACTCCTCACAAGACCTAACTTTCAGCACCAGCCCATTGGATTCAACGACCTGGACCTTTTGCCCTTCCGTCAGCGGCTCGGCGGATTCCGCCCGCCACGACTCGCCCTCGAAGCGCACCCAGCCCTTGCCGGAGAAATCAGCGATGACGCGCGCCGTCTTCCCGATCATGGCCTCCCGCCCACTGACCGCGCGTCGCCGCCGCAATGCCGCCAGTCGACTGATCGCCCATAACAGGAAACCGCCAGCAATCAGCGCCAGCCCGCCTATCAGCGGCAGGGAAACCGCCAGATGCTCATCATCGAACAATATAACGGAACCCATGACAAAAGCGATCAACCCGCCCACGCCCAACACGCCGCCGCTGGTCACGAAAGCTTCGGCGATAATAAAGGTCAACCCTACGGCCAGTAACGCCAGACCGGCATAGCTGACCGGCAAGACCTGGAAGGCGTACAGCGCCAGCAGCAAACTGATCACGCCGACAACGCCCGGCAAGACATAGCCGGGACTGGAAAATTCGAATATCAGGCCATAGACGCCCACCAGCATCAGGACATAGGCGACATTGGGGTCGGTAATGATCGACAACAGCCGGTTTCGCCAATCAGGCCGGACGCGCTGAATCGTCATGTCGCCGGTATGCAGAACCGTGTCGACATGACCACTGACAATTTTTCTACCATCCAGTTTCATCAGCAAGTCATCGACATCACTGGCCAGCAGGTCGATGACATTCGCCTCCAGCGCTTCCCTGGCGGTCAATGTCACGGCCTCGCGCACCGCCTTTTCCGCCCAGGCCGCGTTTCGTCCCTGTCGCTCGGCCAGTCCCCGAATATAGGCGACCGCGTCATTGACGATCTTTCTCTCCATCGCATCCCCGCGACCGGCCTGGTCGTTCTTGTTGTTCTGTTTTGTCGGATCAGGCAAGTCGGGAATGACGCCGATCCGAACCGGCGTCGCGGCGCCAAGATGGGTCGTTGGCGCCATGGCCGCCACATGACTGGCGTACAGAATATACACACCGGCGCTGGCCGCCCGCGCGCCGGCTGGCGCCACCCAGGTAACGACCGGAACACGGGAATCCAGTATCCCGGCGATCATTTTCCGCATCGAAAAATCCAGCCCGCCAGGCGTGTTCATCTTGATGATAAAAACACGGGCCTCGCTCTCCCGGGCCTTCTCCAGCGCCCGCAAGACCAGATCCTGGGAAGCGGGACCAATACCGCCATCGAGTTCCACCAGCCAGGCGGTCTGGCTTGCAAAAAGATTGCCCGGCAGCCACAGGATCAGCAGCAACAAAACGGTTACAGCATGGCCAATTACGAAACTCATGGGAAAAGGATAGCACCTCTGCCCAATGGCCACGAATTTCAGAGACGCTCCTTCCCACTGGGATGCCCATGCTCCACGGAACCCAGCATCCTTGCCGGTAAAACGACCAGACCTGTTCTACCGGGCGCCATGATTTCGCCACCATCAGGGGCGTCATCCCCGCGACCGCCGGGATCAGGCCTACGGCGCCCCCAATGCCGTTGAGCGAATGCTCCAGGATCCAGGACGAGGCTATGGATTCCCGCGTTCGCGGGAATGACGGCGACAGCATACCCCCAACCGTCATTCCGGGCTGAGTGGAGCGAAGACCCGGAATCCATGGCGAGACGCCGAATCCAATTCCCGCCACTTTGAGACGGTGCGGGAGGCTGAACTGAACGAGAATGACGGCGCGCCCACAAATATACTTCTCGCGCTCAAGAATACCCCATTCAGGGTGCGCGTCTTTTCGCCGATAGCGGCGTTGCAAAAACTTGACGTAGCCCCACTATGCCTGCGTTTTTGCGCCTTGCTCTCGACGAAAATCCACGCACCCTGAA
>DRPO01000553.1 GCA_011330835.1 Gammaproteobacteria bacterium
AAAAGTAATCTCGCGCCCCGCGCCATGAGCCAGAGAAGAAGACCAACCTATCGGGGCGCGAAACCCGCCACGGAACTTGCTCACCGACAAACGACAACCCCAGGGACATTCCCAACGCCCTTGCCGGCAGGCATGCCGACGCTCCCCGGTTTCGCCCACAATTCCCGCATGTTAGCCTATCGACATGCGCCAAACGTCCTACACCCTTGACCTGACAAGCCTCGATGGGGCTTTGACATCCTTTCGCACCGCGCTGGAAATCACTTCCTCCAGCGCCTTTCAGACGCTGGAAGAAGGCTGGCAAGAAACGTTGATCGCCGGTGTTGTGCAGAATTTCGAATTTACCTTCGAACTGGCCTGGAAAATGCTTAAAAGGCAGTTGGAGCTAGACTTGCCCAATGCGTCGGAATTGGACACGATGAGTTATCGGGACTTGATTCGCACCGGGTATGAGAAAGGCCTGATCGACGATCCAGAGAAATGGTTCGATTACCGTCTGTTGCGGAATATTACTTCGCATGGATATGATCGCCGAAAGGCGCTTCAAGTGTACGAAGGCGCGGCGGAATTGTTCGCCAGCGCCAGTTTTTTATTCGAGAAACTCAAGGCCAGAAATGACGCCAACTTCTGACAATCCGGTTGCGCTTACGTCTGCGCAGCTGGCGCTGATTCGCCGGATTGTCGCCAAGCGGCTGCCGGACGCTACCGTACGGATTTTTGGGTCGAGAGCTCGAGCCAAGGCCAAGCCCCATTCGGATCTCGATCTGCTGGTTGAGTCCGATGCGCCCCTCACGCTTCGTCAGAGACGTTTGCTGGCTGATGATTTTGATGAGTCCCCGTTGCCTTTTCGCGTCGATATTGTTGAGTATGCGGAGCTGAACAATTCTTTTGCTGCTTCGATTCTGGCCCGCTCCGCACCCCTTGCGATGGCAAAGCCTGTCGATGAGGCATCTCGGTAGAGCCGGTTAGAAATGAGGCTTGAGAAGGCTATGGCAAGCTCTTGCAACGCGGCCGTTGCCGGAAAGACGCCTCGATGAAAATCCTCCACATCGAAACCGGCATGCACCGCTACGGCGGCGCGCAGCAGGTGCTCTACCTGCTGGAGCAATTGCGCGACGCCCCAATGACCAACGTGCTGCTGTGCTGCCCCGGCAGCGCGGTGGGCGAAGCGGCCAAACGGCTGGGCGTCCCCGTCCGCCACCTGGACGCGCCGGGCGCGACCGGCCTGGCCCTCCTGCGTTCGCTGAATCGAACGCTAAAGGCTGAGCAACCCAACCTGGTACACGTCCACAGCCGCCGGCTGGGCATGGATCTTTTCGGCGGGCTGGCGGCGCGCCGCCGGGGCATCCCGGCGATCGTTTCGCGCCGGGTGGACAACCCGGAACCCCGCTGGCTGGCGCGTCTCAAATATCGCCCCTACGCGCGGGTGATCGCCATCTCGGAAGGCATTCGCCAGGTCATGCTCGGCGAGGGCATGGACCCGAGCAAGGTCGTCACGGTGCGCTCCGCCGTGGATGTCGGCGCCTGCCGCCAACCCTGCGACCCCGCCCGCTTCCGCGAGACCTTCGGGTTGACGGGGGAGGGGCCGGTGATCGCGGTCATCGCGCAACTGATCGAGCGCAAGGGCCACCGCCACCTCATCGCGGCGCTGCCGGAAATCGAGCAACGCTGGCCCGGCTTGCAAACCCTGTTTTTCGGCCAGGGCGCCTTGCGCGACGCGCTGGCGCAATCCATCCGCGACAACAACCTCCGCTCGGTCAAGCTGGCCGGTTTTCGGGATGATCTCGCGCGATGGCTGGGCTGCTTCGACGTGGTTGTCCATCCAGCGGATCGCGAAGGGCTGGGCGTCGCGCTTTTGCAGGCCTCGGCGGCTGGCGCACCGATCATCGCCACCCGCGCCGGCGGCATGCCCGAGATCGTCCGCGATGGCGAAAACGGCCTGCTGATCGAGCCGGGCGATGTCGCCGCCCTGCGCGAATCCCTGATCCGTCTGCTGGACGACAGGGCGCTGCGACAACGCATGGGCCAACGGGGCCGCGAAATTACCGAAACGGAATTTTCCACGGCGGTCATGGCCGAGGGCAATCTCGCCATCTACCGCCAGGTGTTGAGCGAGGCGAACGGATGAAAGCCGCCGCGCTGCGCAGCCTGTACTCCCTGACGATGCGGCTGTTGCTGCCCGCCCAGTTCATCCGCCTCTGGCTGCGCGGCCGCAAGCTGCCCGCCTACCGGCGGCGCTGGCTCGAACGGCTGGCGCTGTCGCCCTCGTCCTGGCCCGCCGAACCCCGGCTCTGGATTCACGCCGTCTCGGTGGGCGAGGTCAACGCCGCCGCGCCGCTGATCCGCCGGCTACTGGACAAAAAAACACCCTGCCGGATCCTGGTGACCACCACCACCCCGACCGGCTCCCGCACCCTGCGCCAACACTTCCCCGACCAGATCGAACACTGCTACTTCCCTTTCGACCTACCCGGCGTCATGCGCCGTTTTCTGCGCAAAACCCGCCCGGCGCTGCTGATGATCATGGAAACGGAACTCTGGCCCAACTGCCTGGAGCAATGCCGCCGAAGCGGCGTCCCCGTCGCCATCGCCAACGCCCGCCTCTCCGAAAAATCCCTGCGCGGCTACCGCAAAATCGCCCCCCTGACGCAAGCCGCCCTGGCGGCGGTCACGCGCCTCTTCGCCCAGGGAAAAGCCGACGCCGAACGCTTTATCCAGCTCGGCGCCCGCCCGGAACAGGTCGAAGTCATCGGCAACCTCAAATTCCACATCGACATATCCGCCAGCGACAAAAAACTCGCCGAACAAATGAAAAACGACTGGCGCGATCACGACTTCGTCTGGCTCGCCGCCAGCACCCATCCCGGCGAAGACGAAATCCTGATCCAGGCCCACCGCGCCCTGCTGGAGACCGTCCCAACCGCCCTGCTGGTTCTCGCCCCGCGCCACCCCGACCGCTTCGACCAGGTCGCCGACCTGTGCCAGCGCACCAGCCTGCCCACCGCCCGGCGCTCCACCGGCGACCCCGTCGCCCCCGACACCCGCATCTACCTCGCCGACACCCTCGGCGAACTCACCGGCCTGTACGGCGCCGCCGACGCCGCCTTCATCGCCGGCAGCCTCACCGACATCGGCGGCCACAACCCCCTCGAACCCGCCGCCCACGGCATCCCCATCCTCAGCGGCCCCAACGTCCACAACTTCGCCCAAATCTACGCCGAAATGACCGAAGCCAACGCCGCCACGCTCGTCCACGGCCCCCAGGAACTGACCGAATGGCTGCAAAAGCTCGCCACCGACAACGCCCTCAAAACCCGACTCGGCCAACAAGCGCGCCGCTACCTGCAAACCCGATCAAGCGGCCTGGAAACCCTGCTCGACTGGATCGCCGCCCAGATAGATTGCGCCTGAATCTCGGTCGTGAACCTCTCGGATTCACCGTTGACAACTTAGCCTGAATTTCTCGCAGGATGTGTAGAATTATCGCACAAGGCTATGATTTCACGGTGAATTTTCTGACTGGTCGGAATGCTGAGTGTCTTTCCGAAGGAAAATGTCGCTGTGAACTCAGAGACCAAGCGAGAATCCGCTCGCCCGGTGGTTTTCTCTTTCAGTAGTGAAACCTGCACTGCGCAATCAATACTTGTTTAGACTCGATTTTATAAACAAGACGATGCTCGCCGTTAATTCGTCTTGACCAATAACCCGACCAATTGTGCTTTAGTGGCTCGGGCTTACCGAGTCCTTCAAACGGTTGGCGTTTGATATCCTTAATCAGTAAATTTATTCGCTTGAGTGTTTTTTGATCATTTTGTTGCCAGTAGAGATAGTCATCCCAGGCATCGCTAGCCCAGCAAAGCACCATTAATCAGTCTCGATCAGGTCGTGTTCAATTCCTTTGCCTTGTTCCAGTTCAGTGATTGCACGATTCAGTCGTTCCGCATTTTTGGCGCTGCTGGCCAAATGTGTTGTTTCCATAAAGGCATTATATTCGTCTAGCGATATCAGCACTGCGGGAGTGCCATTCTGGCGGGTAATCAATAAAGGGACATGATCTCGCTCTACTCTGTCCATTGACTCTGACAGCCGTTTGCGAAAAGTAGAGTAGTTTACTGCTTGCATTGATATCTCTCCGCTAAGTAAGTACAGATATTTGTACTTGAATTTGGTTGATATTGCAAGCTGATGAAAAGAATCGAGGAAGAATCAACAGAATCAACGACATCCACATTTCCTGGATTCCGGTAAACCGTGGGTGTCATAGATTCCTGATTCCTCCTTTTGGTGGGTGTCCTAGATTCCGCGCTCCACCGGCGACCCCGTCGCCCCCGACACCCGCATCTACCTCGCCGACACCCTCGGCGAACTCACCGGCCTGTACGGCGCCGCCGACGCC
>DRPO01000554.1 GCA_011330835.1 Gammaproteobacteria bacterium
AGCAGCAATACAGCCAGCGCCAGCAGCAGCATTCCCGCCGTTTCCCAGAGCCGCAGCGGAATCTCGTAGAACAGGTAGGCCAGAAAGATGCCGATCCCCACATAGACCGCCTGACGGGTGACGAAATGGAACGGGTCGCCGTAGTCCTTTTCCGCCACGCCAATCGAAGACGAGGCCACCATGACCAGCCCTGCGCCAATCAGGATGGCGACCACCACGAACAGCCCCATGTCCAGCCGCTGCCGCAATTGGACATGGAGCGCGTCCGCCAAGCCTCTTGTTGCCTGCACCATCAGAGCATCCTCCCCGTCACCGAACCTTGAGCGTCGCCAGGCCCACCAGGACCAGGATGACGGTAATGATCCAGAACCGCACGATTACGCGCGGCTCCGGCCAGCCTTTCAGCTCGAAATGGTGATGGATCGGCGCCATGCGGAAAATCCTCCGCCCGGTGAGCTTGAACGACACCACCTGCAAGATCACCGACAGCGTTTCCATCACGAATACCCCGCCCATGATCATCAACGTGAACTCCTGACGGGTAATCACCGCGATGATGCCCAGCGAAGCGCCCAGCGCCAGCGCGCCGATATCGCCCATGAACACCTGGGCCGGGTAGGTGTTGAACCACAGAAATCCCAACCCCGCTCCGACGATGGCTCCGCAGAAGATCGCAATCTCCCCCGCGCCCGCGAGATAGGGAATCGACAGGTATTCGGCGAATTTCACATGCCCCGTGAAATAGGCGATCACCCCCAGCGCCGCGCTGATCAGCACGGTCGGCAGGATGGCCAGCCCATCCAGGCCATCGGTCAGGTTCACCGCGTTGCCGGAACCGACGATGACGAAAGCCGCCCAGGGAATGAACAGCCAGCCCATCTGCCAGCCGAGCCCGCGAAACACCGGCGCCAGCAACTGGGTTTCGGCGGGAGTCGCGGCCATCCAGTAGATCACGCCGGCGACCGCCAGCGAGATCGCCAGTTGCAGCATCAGCCGCACCCGACCGGGCAGACCGCGCGAATCGCGGTGTTTCAGCTTCAGATAGTCATCCCAGCCGCCGACCAGCGCGAACCCGGTGAGGGTCGCCATCACCAGCCAGACATAGCGGTTGTGCAGATCGCTCCACAGCAGCGTCGCCAGCGTGATCGACAACAGGATCAATACACCGCCCATGGTCGGCGTGCCCGCCTTGACGAGATGCGTCTGGGGGCCGTCATCGCGGATCGGCTGTCCCATCTTGAGCCGGGTCAGGCGGCGGATGACATAAGGCCCGAGCAGGAACGAGATCACCAGCGCCGTGAGCACCGCCATGATGACCCGCATGGTGATGAACTCGAAGGCGCGAAAACCGCTGTGCCAGGTAATCAGGTAGTCGAGCAGCTCATACAGCATGGCGCGCCTCCCGATCCTGTGTCAGCGCATCGACGACGCGCTCCATGCGGGCCGCCCGCGACCCCTTGACCAGCACGGTCTGGCCGGGAGCCAGCCGCGACTTCAGCGCCGCCGCCAGCGCCTCGGCGGAATCGAAATGCTCGCCGCCGGAGCCAAAGGCTTCGCTGGCGGCTCCGGCCAGCTCGCCCACCGTCAGCAGCGCCTCGATCCCGGCGTTCCGGGCCAGTTCGCCCAGAGCGGCGTGACGCGCCTCGGCGTCGCTCCCCAGTTCCGCCAGATCGCCCAGCGCCAGGTAACGCTTGCCCGAGCGCGACGCCAGCAAGGCGATCGCGGCGGCCACGGAATCGGGATTGGCGTTGTAGGTATCGTCGATCAGCGTGGAGCCGTTGACCCCGGCGAGAAACTGCAAACGCCCGGAAACCGGCTCGACCCGCGCCAGACCGGCAACGATATCCGCCATGTCGAGATCCAGCGCCAGGCAGGCGGCGGTCGCCGCCGCGGCGTTCATGGCGTTGTGCCGGCCCGGCAGCGCCAGCGGAACCTCCCAGCGCCGCCCGCCGACCGACAGGACCAGCGGCTCGTCGCCCTCGATGCGCACATCCGCCTCCGTCGACGCGCCAAACGTCAGCACGCGGCGGTCGCGGTTCAGGGCCAGCCAGTCGTCGGCGAAGGCGTCATCGCGATTGATGAT
>DRPO01000555.1 GCA_011330835.1 Gammaproteobacteria bacterium
GCCCGGCTTCATCAGCGGCTGGACCAGCCGTTACCGCATCGGTTTCAAGATCGACGACAACCGCTTTCAGGCCATTGACAGCGGCACAACCCTGCTGCCGCTGGATCGCCGCCTGTACTACCCGTACCTGAGCTGGGAAAGACGCGAAGGCAAGTACCACAAGGATCACAACCGCAATCAGATCAGCCGCACCGAAGACATCGCGCTCGGCTGGCGGATGAACGCCTCCATCGGCTACGCCGCACCCGTATTCGGGGCTGATCGCGAAAGCGTCATCCTCACCAGCGCGCTGCGCCACGGCAACCTGCTCAGCGAAAACCGCAGCCTCACCTGGCAAGCCTCCGCCAGCGCCCGGCATGAACACGGGCACTGGGCCAACGCCCTGCTCGGCGGTCGGCTCCAGTACCACCATCACCAGTCCGCGCGCCGCACCTTCTACCTCTCCTTCGGCGCCGACGCCGCCAGCCGCCTCGACCTCGACCGTCAGCTCCTGCTCGGCGGCGACAACGGCCTGCGCGGCTACCCGTTGCGCTACCAGTCCGGCAAGGGCCGCTGGTTGTTCACCGCCGAACAGCGATTTTTCAGCCACTGGTACCCCTTCCGCCTGTTCAACGTCGGCGGCGCGATCTTCGCCGACCTCGGCAAAACCTGGGGAAAAACCGACGCCCCCGGCGTCCAGCTCGGCCTGCTCAGGGACATCGGCTTCGGCCTGCGCCTCGGCAACGCCCGCTCCGGCCTCGGCAGCGTCATCCACCTCGACCTCGCCTTTCCGCTAGACGGGACCGACGACATAGAGAGCGTACAGTTTCTGGTGCAGACGAAGAACAGCTTTTGAGAAATTTGACTACCGCCCACCCTTTCCCTCAAAATAACACAGCGTATTATTTTGAGGGAAAGGTATCACTATGGGCGCCAGCATTACGACCAGCATTCGCATGCCCGCATCACTTAAGAAAGAGCTGGATTGGCTCGCGAACCAGGAACACAAGAAGAAAAATCAGATCATCCTGAGCGCCTTGCGCGAATATGTGAAAAATCACCCTTCCAAGGATTTGAAAGACGAAGTGATCAATCAATGTACACGCGCAAATGAGCAGGATTCAATTGACTCTGATTGGGATGAACTTGCCGATGACAGCTGGAGCTGACGGTGAAACGAGGAGATATCGTCTTATGCTCCATGTCGTCCGATTTTGGCAAAGTCAGGCCAGCGGTTGTCGTTCAGTCCGACACATTCAATGGCGTCAGGGATACGACCAGTCTATGCCCCCTGACCACGACAGACATTGAAGCGCCTTTGTTCAGAATCATGCTGAATCCTGCCCCAAGCAACGGGTTAGTCAAACAATCCTGGATCATGATCGACAAAGTCTGCTCGATCAAAAATTCACGCGTTCGGAAAATTCAAGGCGCATTGACCGACAACGAGCTAAAACAGATCGATGTCGCCTTGAGGCAATGGCTGGCGCTTGGCGACTAACCCAGCTTCACACACTTAGCCAAAACGTCACCGGCCCATCATTGACGAGGTGGATCTGCATATCGGCTCCGAACCGACCGCTTTGCACTTGCGGATGGCGTCTACGAGCGCAGGCGACGAAGTAGTCGAAAATAGCTTGGCCTTGCTCCGGCGGCGCGGCGGAGGCGAAGCTGGGCCGACGGCCCTTGCGGGTGTCGGCGGCGAGGGTGAACTGGGGGACAAGCAGCAGGCCGCCGTCGATGTCGCGCACAGAGAGGTTCATTTTGCCCTGATCGTCGGGAAAGACGCGGTAGCCGAGCAGGCGTTCGAGCAGGCGGTCCGCGCGGGTTTCATCATCGTGTTTTTCGACGCCGGTGAGCACCATGAGGCCGCGATCGATGACGCCGACGGTTTCCCCGTCGATCTCTACATGGGCGCGGGTCACGCGCTGGAGCAACCCGATCACGCCAGTTTCTCCGCCATGTGGTCGGTGGCGGCGATCAGCGCGGCGGCGATGCCCGGCTCGGTGATGGCGTGGCCGGCGTCGGGGATGATGTTCAGCGTCGCTTCGGGCCAGGCCTGATGCAGCATCCAGGCTTGATCGACCGGGCAAATGCTGTCGTAACGGCCATGCACGATGACGCCGGGGATGTCTTTTAAGCGTCGGGCGTTGTTCAGCAGTTGTCCGGGTTCGAGAAAACCGTGGTTGATAAAATAATGACATTCGATGCGCGCCAGACTGAGCGCAAGGTAGGGGTTGGAAAAATGGCTCCCAGCCTGGTCATCGACTTTGAGCGTGGCGGTGCGGGCTTCCCAAAGCGCCCAGGCCTCGGCGGCGCGCATTCGGGTGACTTCATCATCGCCGGTGAGCCGCCGATGATAGGCGCGCACCAGATCGCCCCGCTCGTTTTCGGGGATCGGCTCGATAAAATCCCGCCAGAAGTCGGGAAACAGCCGGCTCGCGCCGTTCTGGTAGAACCAGTGGATGTCCTCGTCCCGGCACAGGAAGACGCCGCGAAGGATCAGGCCGAGAACGCGTTCCGGGAAGTCCTGGGCGTAGGCCAGGCCGAGCGTCGAACCCCAGGAGCCGCCAAAGACCACCCAACGCTCGATGTCCAGCGCCCCGCGGATCTTTTCCAGGTCGGCGATCAGGTGCGCCGTGGTATTCGCTTGCAACGAAGCGTGCGGTCGGGATTTGCCCGCGCCGCGTTGGTCGAAAAGGATGACGCGATATTTTTCGGGATTGAAAAAACGCCGGTGAAACGGACTGCAACCGGCTCCGGGGCCGCCATGCAAGAAGACAACCGGCAATCCCGCCGGCGCGCCACTCTCTTCCAGATAGAGGCGATGACCGTCGCCGACGTCGAGACGCAGGCTGCGATAGGGCTGGGAGAGGCTGTACATGGCGAGATCCTTTCTGTCGATTCGCCTGAATTTACCCGCCCGGGGGATCGATTGCCAATATCCGGCGATTCAGCGCTTCCCGCTTTTCCAAAAGGAGATGCACTACTCATCCCGCATCTTGAACGAAGTCCCCGCAAGGGCCACACTCAAAACACGGACGCGCATCGCTATTTATACTTCTTGCGATCAAGAATACACCCGTTCATGCCGCGCATCTTTTCGCCGATAGCTGCGTTGTAAAAACTCGCCATAGCCCCACTATGCCTGCGTTTTACGCCTTGCTCTCGACGAAAATACACGCCCCTGATCGGGGTATTCTCGATCGCAAGAAGTATACCCGTATTGACGCGCCGCTGATCTCGAGTTCCAACTGTCTGTTTCGAAGTTTGCCACCTTCATTGAGCGCTCTTGAAACCGGGCTGTTTCGGGCGGCGATAGGGACGAAGAACGAACTCGCGGACATAACATGCCAACAGGGGATCTTCATGTTTCTTGACGCTCGCCGGGTCGAATCCGGCAAACAACTGGAAGCGGATATTTGCATCGTCGGCGGGGGCGCCGCCGGCATCACGCTGGCCCGTGAATTCGATCGCAGCGGAGTAAAAGTCATCCTGCTGGAAAGCGGGGGACTGCGCCAGCACCGGAAAACGCAATCGCTCTATCAAGGTGAAAACACCGGCCTGAACTACGAACTCGACACCACCCGCACCCGTTTTTTCGGCGGCAGCACGAACTGCTGGGGCGGCTGGTGTCGCCCGCTTTCGGAACTCGACTTCTCGCGGCGCGAATGGGTCGACAATAGCGGCTGGCCGATCGAGCGCGGCGCCATGGATCCCTATTACGAACGGGCTCATGAAGTCGCCAATATCATTCCTGGCGAATACGATCCCGAGTCGTGGCTGAAAAAGGCGCGCGAAAACAATCCGGATCTCGAACTGCTGAGGTTCAGTTCGGACCGCGTCGAAACGCGCATCGCCCAACTGACGCCCACCCCCCGCTTCGGGCGCGAATACCGGGAACAGTTGCGCCAGTCGGACAATGTCCAGCTCTATTTTCGCGCCAACATTTCCGGCTTTCGAACCAATGCCGAAGGCAACCAGGTCGAGCATGTCGATGTCGCCTGCCTGAACGGCAACCGGTTTTCCGTCAAGGCCAGAACCTTCATTCTGGCGACCGGCGGCATCGAAAACGCCCGGCTGCTGCTGCTGTCCAACGATGTGCACAAAAACGGCCTGGGCAACGAGCACGATCTGGTGGGCCGTTTCTTCATGGAGCACCCGCGCATCGTCACCGGCGAAATCGAGTTTTTCAGGGAGACGCATCCGGACATGTACGACACCGGCTATGCCTATTTCAACGCCCCCGTCATCGCCAGCCTGGGCCTCTCCCCCGCCACGCAACAACGCGAACAACTGCTGAACTATCACGCTTACGTCGAGGCCATGTACGAAGGCGAGGATTCGCAAGGCGCCCAGGATCTGAAAGACCTGTATGTGCGGCTGCGCAAGCAGGATATTCCGCCCGAGATTTTCAGCATGCTGGGACATATCGCGCGCGATCTGCCCCAAGTCTACAAATACTTTGTCGGCAAGCGACTGCGCGCGGAAAAGTACATGCGCTCTCACAAGCTGGTGAATATCCTGGAGCCCGAACCGTACGCGGAAAGCCGCATCACGCTGAGCAACAGCCGCGATCCGCTGGGGCTGCAACGCGTCCGGATGAACTGGATGCTCACCCCCAAGGTGCACAAGACGCTGCTGCGCTCGCAACAGATCATCGGCGAAGAACTGGAGCGCGCCGGCATCGGACGCCTGAAAATCGACCCGGCGCTGGAAGAAGGCGAATGGGGCGGCCCGGTCGAATGGGTGTGGCACCACATGGGCAGCACGCGCATGGACCCCGACCCGAAAAAGGGCGTGGTCGATACCGATTGCAAACTGCACGGCGTGGTCAATCTCTACGTCGCCGGCAGCTCGGTCTATCCGACCGTCAGCGCGGATACGCCCACGCTGACGGTCATCGCGCTGGCCTTGCGAATGGCGGATCACATCAAGGCGACGATGCGGATGGAGCATTCGGCGGCGGCCTGAGGGAGGTATCAATAGTTTCATATATTTTCGCGGCTCAGTCGGTGCGTGCCGACTGTTCCCTCTGAATGGTTTAGGGTCTCCACGAACAAATCCCACCAGCTCGCTCCCAGTCCGTCATTCCGGGCTGAGCGGAGCGAAGACCCGGAATCCAGAGCGAGGCGCTGGATTCCCGCTTTCGCGGGAATGACGAAGAGGTTCGGCGATGGCGTGAAACGCCCACC
>DRPO01000556.1 GCA_011330835.1 Gammaproteobacteria bacterium
ACAAGCACCTCCAATTTGTCTCCGGCGTGCAACTTCGTCTGGTCACGTATCGCTTTTGGTAACGTGAGCTGTCCCTTACTCGTCAAAGTTGTTGTACTCATAGCTTATCCGTCCAAAAATCATATCCCAAATTTCTCACAGGATTCATCAGCCTCCTGTATGTCACGTAACTCCATCATAGCATTATAGAAATGATTGCATGATTCACGGAGCCGCCTGTAACAATTACTTCCCATCCACCGTTCGCCAGACGTAGATCCCCAACCCGGCGGCAATAAGGCACAGCCCGGAGGCCATATAATACGCCCACGACGGGCCAAGTCCCGACCAGACATGGCCGGCGAACAGGCTGCCGGAAGCGTTGCCGACGCCAAAGCCGATGCCGGCGTACAGCGCCTGCCCCCGCCCTTGCAGGCTGGCGGGGAAGAAGCGTTGCAGCAGCTCCATCGCGGAGGCGTGGAACAGGCCGTAGCTGGCGGCGTGCAGGGTCTGGGCGAGAATCAGCACGGCCAGATGGTCGACCAGCGCGCCGATCATCAGCCAGCGCACCGCGGTGATCAGCGCCGCCAGGATGAATAACCGGGGCGCGCCGATCGCGGGCAGCCAGCGATGGGCCAGCAGGAAGACGCCGATTTCGGCCACCACGCCCAGGGCCCACAGTTGTCCGGTGGCGCCGCTGGAATAGCCATGCCCGGCCAGATAGACGCTGAAGAAGGTGTAATACGGCCCGTGGCTGGCTTGCATCATCAGACAGCCGAGCAGGAAAGCGATGACAACGGGACGGCGAATCACCGGCGCGATCGAGCCTTCGCGCCCCGAGGGTGGGGCGGATGCATCCTGGGGCGCCAGCAGCGTGCTCAGCCAGACCAGGACCATCAGCAACGCCACGACGCCGGGGAGTATCCGCACGTCGCCCCGCTCCAGCCAGAAGCCCATGCCGGTGACGGCCAGGATGAAACCGATGGAGCCCCACAACCGGATATGGCTGTAGCGCGCCCGCCGCGCGCCGAGATATTCCAGCGTGATCGCTTCGAACTGCGGCAGCGCGGCGTGCCAGAAGAAACTGAACAGGGCCAGCGACGTCAGCAACCACCAGTAATCGTGACGCAGCGGGATCAGCGCGAACGCGGCGGCCGCCAGCGCCGTCAGCCAGCGGACGATGGCGAGCCGGTTGCCGCGCCGGTCGGCCAGCCAGCCCCAGAAATAAGGGGCGAAAACCTTGGTCGCCATGACCACCGCCATCAGCTCCCCGATCTGGCGCGGGGTGAAATCGAGCGCTTCGAGGTAAACGCTCCAGTAGGGGACGAAAGCGCCAAGGCCCGCGAAATAGATCAGGTAGAAGCTGGAAAGACGCGCCCAGGGCGTGAAGCGATGGCTGGCGTGGCGGGGTGGCGTCATGGGTTCCGGCGCGTCATCTTTCACGCTTACCCTGTATTGCCTTGTAAGGAGTAGCAGTCTGCCGGGAGACAATTATACCTCTTGCGACCAAGAATACCTCGTTCAGGCCGCGCATCTTTTCGCCGATAGCTGCGTTGTAGAAACTTGACGTAGCGCCACTATGCCTGCGTTTTTACGCCTTGCTCTCGACGAAAATCTACACGCCCTGAACGAGGTATTCTTGATCGCAAGAGGTATATTGAGCGTCCCGATTTGATTCCGAAACATTGGGTGTCCCGATTTGGGTCTTTTTTGGGTGTCCCGATTTGGGTCTTTTGGGCCCGGCATTATACCCGGCATTGCCGAGTCAAGTCGGACAGCCTCCCATTGCGCCGGGAGACAATCATTGGGTGTCCCCGATTTCCCCCCATCGCCTGCCTTTTCCGCCTTGCTCTCGACGAAAACCTACACGCCCTGAAGGGGCATTCTTGGTCACAAGAGGTATACAATAGCCACAGGAGGGTTGTAACCATGAACGTGTTGACTCTGGATGATCTGCACTACACTTATAAAGACTATGTTCGCTGGAAGGGGGACTGGGAGTTGATCGAAGGCATTCCCGTAGCAATGAGTCCAGCGCCGAGCATAGAGCATCAGTCATTGTCGGGAGAGATCGCCTTTCAGCTCCGCCGGCAATTGGAGGACTGTTCTCAATGCCGCGTGCTGGGAGAGGTGGATTACAGGATTGATGAAGAAACCGTCGTTCGCCCCGATGTCCTGGTAATCTGCCAGCCCGTCAGTGGCCCCTATCTGACCCAGGCGCCGGAATTGATTGTTGAGGTCGTTTCCCCTTCAACCGCCCGACGGGATGAAAAGGTGAAGTTCCAGCTCTACGCCCGGGAAAAAGTGCGTTGCTACGTCCTTGCCTATCCCCATGATCGTCGCGCCACGGTGTATCGTCTCGAAAACGACCGCTATGACAAGGTGGGCGACGCTTTGAACGACGCCACTCATTTCGAAGGCTTGCCCTGCCCCCTGTCACTGGATTTTGGCCGAGCCTTTAGAATTCTCGACTGAATACGAAGCAAAGAGGCTATCCCGCTTCGGGCGGAATATCCGGCAGGTCGGTGGTCACGTCGAGGTTCTGGGCGCGGTGACGCAGGGCGTGATCCATCAGCACGATGGCGAGCATCGCTTCGGCGATGGGCGTGGCGCGAATGCCGACGCAGGGGTCGTGACGACCGGTGGTGACGATATCGACCGGCTCGCCCGCGAGGTTGACGGTGCGTCCGGAGAGCCGGATCGACGAGGTGGCCTTGAAGGCCACGCTGACCTTGATGTTCTGGCCACTGGAAATGCCGCCCAGAATGCCGCCGGCATTGTTGCCGACAAAGCCTTCGGGCGTGATCTCGTCGCGGTGTTCCGTCCCCTTCTGGATGACGCTCTCGAAACCGGCGCCGATCTCGACGCCCTTGGCGGCGTTGATCGACATCATCGCATGCGCGATATCAGCGTCCAGCCGGCTGAAGATCGGCTCGCCCCAGCCCGGGGGAACGCCTTCGGCCACGACATTGATGCGCGCGCCGACCGAGTTGCCTTCCTTGCGCAGCGCGTCCATGTAGGCCTCCATCTCGGCCACCTTGCCGGCGTCGGGACAGAAGAACGGATTGTTTTCCACCTCGTCCCAGTCTAACGCTTCCGCCACGATGGGACCCAGCGCCTTCAGGTAGCCGCGGATGCGCACGCCGTAGCGCTCCCGCAGGTATTTCCTGGCGATCGCGCCAGCGGCCACGCGCATCGCGGTCTCGCGAGCCGAGGAACGACCGCCGCCCCGGTAATCGCGCAGGCCGTATTTCTTGTAATAGGTGTAGTCGGCGTGACCGGGGCGGAAGCGATCCATGATGTTGGAATAGTCCCTGGAGCGCTGGTCGGTGTTCTCGATCAGCAGACCGATCGGGGTTCCCGTCGTCTTGCCCTCGAAAACGCCGGAAAGAATCTTCACCCGGTCCGGCTCTCGGCGCTGGGTGGTGTGGCGCGTCTTGCCGGGGCGGCGCCGCTCCAGATCGACCTGCAAGTCGGCCTCGGACAGCGCCATGCCGGGCGGACAGCCATCGACGACGCAGCCAATGGCCGGCCCGTGGCTCTCGCCAAAGCTGGTGACGGTGAACAGTTTTCCGATGCTATTGCCTGACATGGGTCAATTCAGAAGATGACTGTCTTGTTGTCGTAAACAAGCACGTTATGGCGCAGATGATGCCAGATCGCCCGCGAAAGCACGATTTTTTCCAGATCCCTGCCCTTGCGGATCAGCGCGTTGACCGAATCCTGATGGCTGACATAGGCCACGTCCTGCTCGATGATCGGCCCCGCATCCAGCTCGGCGGTCACATAATGGCTGGTGGCGCCGATCAGTTTCACGCCGCGATCGTAAGCGGCGTGATAAGGCTTGGCCCCGGCGAACGCGGGTAGAAAGGAATGGTGGATATTGATCACCCGATTGGGCAACTCCCGAACAAACTCATCACTGAGAATCTGCATGTAACGCGCCAACACCACGAAATCGACATTGCGCGCCTTGAGCAGCTCCAGCTCCGCCGCCTCCTGTTCCGCCTTGTTGTCCTTGTTGATCGGAAAATGATGAAACTCGATGCCGTGCCGCTCGGCCACCGGCTGGAGATCGCGGTGGTTGCTAATGATCAGTGGAATCTCGACCTGCCACTCGCCGGATTCATAACGGGCGAGGACGTCGTAAAAACAATGCGGCAGCTTCGAGACAAACAGCGCCATGCGCGGCGCGACATCAGAGAAATGCAATGAAAAACGCATGTCGAAACGCTTGCCCACCAGCGTCTCGAAATATTCGGCGATCTTGTCGCGAGGGATGATGAAATCGGCCAGATCCCACTCGATGCGCATGAAGAATACCTGCTTTTCGGTATCCACATGCTGGGCGAGATGGACGATATTGCCGCCGTTCTTGAAAATGAACTCGGTGACCGAGATGACGAGGCCTTTCTGATCGGGGCAATGAATCAGCAGCGTCGCGGTGTTCCGTTTATCGTTGTGCATGAGGGCTATTCCCTGGCCATTGGGCCAACCAATCCGCTTTATCGGGAGCCAAAGCGCGCCATGTATTTTTCCAGGGCGACCACGCGCACGGGGCCCGGATTGACCGCTTTCAACTCGCCGCTTGGCGAGAAGAACCAGTAGGTTGGCGTGCCCCGAAAAGGCTCCAGCGCCGCGATTTCGTAATTCCCCGCCATTTCGCCCAGATTGACCACGTAATTGGGAAAATGGAGGGGCGACCGCTTGAGCTTGGCCCGAATCGAATCCACATTCGCCACGCCATCGATGGAAACGCCGATCACCGTGGCGTCCTTCGCGTGGTGCTTGTCGTAAAAAGCGTTGATCGCCGGCTTGTTTTGGTCGCAGACATGACAGTTCACCGCCCAGAACATCACCAACACCCATTTGCCCTTGCCCACCCAGCGGTCCAGCGAGGCGGGTTCGCCGTCCAGCGTCATCAAATGCAAACTGGGAATCTCTTCGCCCGTCGCGTGCGACAGTGCAAGACTGACGGCCAGCCACAGGGCCGAGAACAGTTTTACCAGATTCATGACAAGGAATTCCTGACTTGGTCGAGCGCTTATTCTCGCGTGCGCCGGGAGCGGGATCAAGCCACCCGTTTCAGCAGGCGTTCAGGGGACGCCTGTCTGAATGGTAGGAGACGAGGCGGAATTTCTGTTTTTATCCGGGTTACAATACCTCTATTTCAGACGCATCGAACAACAGCGTCACTAATTCTTACTTTCAAGGAGTTGAAGATGGCGAATCTGCTCAAACCCATTGCCGCCCTGACCTGCGGGGCGTTTCTCGCCACTGGTTGCGCGGTGGATGACCCCAACCAGCGCGCCAAGATCGGCGCGGCCGTTGGCGCCGCGGTGGGCGCCGTCGTCGGCAACCAGGCCGGCGAGCGCAAATCCACGGTGAGCGGCGCGGCCATCGGCGCGGCGGCCGGCGCCGCCATCGGCCACTACATGGACAAGCAGCAACGCGAGATGGAAGAAAAGCTCGCTGCGGAACGCGCCAGGCAAGCCGTCAAACTGGAGCGTGTCAAGGAAGACACCCTCAAGCTCAATCTCAACAGCGAGGTCACGTTCGACACCGACAGCGCCAAGCTCAAATCCAGCTTTTACCCGTCGCTGAACAAGATCGCGAATATCATCAGTCAATACGACCAGACCACCGTCCGCGTGGTCGGCCACACCGACAGCCGCGGCACGGAGGTCTATAACCAGAAACTCTCCGAGAAACGCGCCGAATCGGTCAGCTCGTATCTGGCGCTCAAGGGCGTTGACTATCGGCGCATCACCGTTGAGGGACGCGGCGAGAGCGAACCCATCGCCGACAACAATACCGAAGGCGGTCGGGCAGCCAATCGCCGGGTCGAGATCTTCCTCAAATCCAACCAGAAAGCCCAGGCGGGTCAGTGACAAACCTCTCGCGCCCGGACAATCCGGGCGGGAGCCGCATGCCCCCTTCGGGCATTTTCATTACGGGCTCGGACACCGGCGTTGGCAAGACCTTCGTCGGCGTTCGCCTGACCCGGCGTCTTTTTCAGCAAGGCGTCGATGTTCAGCCGCGAAAGCCGGTCGAGACCGGTTGTCGGCTGTCCGGGAACGAACTGATACCCGCCGACGCAACCGCCTATTATCGAGCGATCGACAAAAGCGGCGATCTCGCCGCCATCTGTCCCTGGCGATATCGACTGGCGGCCTCTCCCGCCGAGGCGGCCCGTCGGGAAAACCGTCCGCTGACGCTGCAAAACCTGATCGACGCCTGCGCGGCCGACGACGCCAGCTTCCGGGTGGTCGAGGGCGCCGGCGGGTTCTATTCTCCCATCGCCGGCGACAAGGCGCTGAACGCCGATCTGGCGGAAGCGCTGGGGCTGGAGACCCTGCTGGTTGTCGCTGACCGGCTGGGCGCCATCAATCAGACGCTGCTGGCCGCGGAAGCCATTGCCGGTCGGGGCCTGACGCTCAAGGCGGTGATACTCAACCAGGTCAACCCGACTCGGGAGATTCTCGACAACGCCGGAGCGCTTCGGGAGCGCCTGGATTGCCCGACGCTGACGCTTGGCCACCCGGCCTCGGAAGCCGAGTGGCAAGCCGTTTTTTCGGCCATTCTTGGCGAAGTGGGGAAATGCCTCCCCAAACAATAACCCCCCTCCGCCCCGTAGTCCCGATGCCGTTCAATTATACTTCTCGCGTTCAAGAATACCCCGTTCAGGGTGCGTGCATTGTCGTCGAGAGCAAGGCGCAAAAACGCAGGCATAGTGGGGCTACGTCAAGTTTTTACAACGCAGCTATCGGCGAAAAGACGCGCGCCATAAATGGGGTATTCTTGAACGCGAGAAGTATAACAGTCTGGGTCCAGGTCGAGGCTATGGATTCCCGCGTTCGCGGGAATGACGGCGTTGGGCATACACCTCTCGTCATTCCGGGCTGAGTGGAGCGAAGACCCGGAATCCACGGGGGTTACAAAAAAGGCGGCCAGTGGCCGCCTTTTTCCTGATTCCGGGGAAGATCAGCTGACTTTCTGATCGAGTTCGCCGGACTCGTAGCGCTTGTACATCACTTCCAGGGAAACCGGGGTGATCTTGGACGCCTGGCCCGCCGAGCCAAACGCTTCGTAACGCGCCTTGCAGATTTCCATCATGCCCTTGGTGGCTTCCTTGAGGTACTTGCGCGGGTCGAAGTTGGAAGGGTTCTCGGCGAGGTGACGGCGAATCGCGCCGGTGGAGGCCATCCGCAGGTCGGTGTCGATATTGACCTTGGCCACGCCGTTCTTGATGCCTTCGACGATTTCCTCGACCGGGACGCCATAGGTCTGGCCCATGTCGCCGCCATAGTTATTGATGATTTCCAGCCAGTCCTGGGGAACGGAGGATGAACCGTGCATGACCAGGTGGGTGTTGGGCAGACGCTCGTGGATTTCCTTGATCCGGTCGATCCGCAGGATGTCGCCGGTGGGCTCCTTGGTGAACTTGTAGGCGCCGTGGGAGGTGCCGATGGCGATGGCCAGCGCGTCCACGTTGGTGGCCTTGACGAACTCGGCGGCTTCCTCGACGCCGGTCAGCAACTGATCCATGTCGAGCTTGCCTTCCGCGCCGTGGCCGTCCTCCTCGCCCATTTCGCCGGTTTCCAGCGAGCCGAGGCAGCCCAGTTCGCCCTCGACGGTCACGCCAGCGGCGTGCGCGATCTCGACGACCTTGCGCGTGACTTCGACGTTATATTCGAAAGTCGATGGGGTTTTCATGTCCGGCATCAGCGAGCCATCCATCATCACGGAAGTAAAGCCAGACTGGATGGAGCGAATGCAGACCGCGGGTTCTGAACCGTGATCCTGGTGCATCGCGATGGGAATATGCGGATACATTTCGGTGGCGGCGGTGATCAGGTGCCGCAGAAAAGGCTCGCCGGCGTAAGAACGGGCGCCCGCCGAGCCCTGCATGATGACGGGGGAATCGACCGCGTCGGCGGCCTGCATGATGGCGTGAACCTGCTCCATGTTGTTTACATTGAAAGCGGGCATGCCGTAGTTATTCTCAGCAGCGTGATCCAGCAGCTGCCGCATAGAAATCAAGGCCATGAACAGTTCCTCTAGTTAGTGGTTAAAAAAGACGTCGTCGTAGTCAAGCAGACAAGATATACCTCACCTGCTCGCCAAAGCCAGAAACCGGGCGCTTCGCTCGGGTTTCCTGTCAGTCGACCGGTTGC
>DRPO01000557.1 GCA_011330835.1 Gammaproteobacteria bacterium
AACTGGAGAGTTCGAGCAGACATTTCTGTACGAATGCGGATTCGCACAGGTAGGCTTCGATTCAATCCTGTCATCCTGAAGGAATGAACCTCACCGTTTGAGACTGAGCCGTCGATACCTGCGACTCACACCGCGTTCAAGAATACCCCATTCAGGGTGCGTGGATTGTCGTCGAGAGCAAGGCGCAAAAACGCAGGCATAGCGGGGCTACGTCAAGTTCTTGCAACGCTGCTATCGGCGAAAAGACGCGCGCCATGACATGGGGTATTCTTGAGCGCGAGAAGTATATAATACCCCTCCTCTTTCCAACCCAGTCCCTACATGACCGAATCCGAACGCGAACTGGAAGAACTGGTCGTCGAGGAAGCCATCGTCAGCGCGACCGGACTGAAGCCCAATGCGCTGCAAGTCGGCATCAAGGGCGACCCTTCGCTGCGCGAGACGGCGGTCGGGCGGGCGCGCCATACCAGTGTTCTGGACGAGATCTATCCCCAACTGGCGCCCTGTCTGGAAAACATCATGCTGGAGCGCTCTCCGTACCATATCTTCATTGGTTTCAATAACGGCGAGATTCGCACGCGTTCGCTGTTCGACCCGCTGCGCGAGGAGATTCATTCCGCCGAACGGCTGCTGGAAAAGGCCTATTGCAACCGCCATTTCCCGGCGATTGCGTACCCGGACAAGATCCAGTTGATGCGCGAGACTTATGATTTCATCCTCTCCAATGAGCACTTCCAGCGCGTGCCGGTGTTCTGGAAAAACATCTTCGAGCGCCGCCACGAGAGCTGGGAGCCCATGACGGAACAGGAAATCACGCGCATTTTCCAGACGCTGGGCGTGCTTCGGTCGCTTGAGGACTACTACCTGCGCAACGCGACGATTTCGATCGTGCAATCCATCGTTCGCTTGCAGTTCAACTGCGATGGCACCCAGATCGTCCGCGCGGAGGATTTTCAGGCCTTTATCGAGAACAATCTGCCGTGAAACCAACGCCCCAGGTCGGCTTCATCAGCCTCGGCTGCCCCAAGGCGCTGGTCGATTCCGAGCGCATCCTGACCCAGTTGCGCGCGGAGGGTTACGGCATTTCAGGAACTTACGAGGACGCCGATCTGGTCGTGGTCAATACCTGCGGCTTTATCGACGCCGCCGTGGAAGAGTCGCTGGAGACCATCGGCGAGGCGCTGGAGGAGAACGGCAAGGTGATCGTCACTGGCTGCCTCGGCGCGGAATCCGAAAAGGTGCTGCAAGCCTGGCCGGATGTGCTCGCCGTCTCCGGCCCGCACGCCTATGAACAGGTCATGTCCGCCGTGCATGAGCATCTGCCCGCGCCACACGACCCCCATACCAGCCTGCTGCCGCCGCAGGGCGTCAAGCTCACGCCGCGCCACTACGCATACCTGAAAATCTCCGAAGGCTGTAACCACCGGTGCAGCTTCTGCATCATCCCGAAATTTCGCGGCGACCTGGTCAGCCGCCCCATCGGAGAAGTTCTGCAAGAGGCGGAAAACCTGGCCGCCGCCGGCGTGCGCGAACTGCTGGTGATCTCACAGGACACCAGCGCCTATGGGGTTGATATCAAGTACCGCACCGGCTTCCACAACGGCAGGCCGCTGCGCAGCCACATCCAGCAACTCACCGAAGCGCTGTCGGAACTCGGTATCTGGATACGCTTACACTACGTGTATCCCTATCCTCATGTCGATGACCTGATCCCGCTGATGAGCCAGGATCGCGTCCTGCCCTATCTGGACGTCCCGCTTCAACACGGCAGCCCCCGCATCCTCAAGGCCATGCGCCGCCCCGCCCACGCCGAAAAGGCGCTGGAACGCATCGAAAAATGGCGCGCTTTGCGTCCCGACCTCACCATCCGCAGCACCTTCATTGTCGGCTTTCCCGGCGAAACCGACGAGGACTTCGACGCCCTGCTCGACTTCATCCGCGCCGCCCGCCTCAACCGCGTCGGCTGCTTCGCGTACTCCCCCGTCGAAGGCGCGGCGGCCAACGACTTACCCAATCCCGTTCCCGAAGCCGTCAAACAGGAACGGCTGGAAGAGTTCATGGAAGTCCAGGCGGATATCTCCCGCGATCTGTTACAGGAGAAAGTCGGCCAAACGCTGACCGTCCTCACGGACGATGTGGAAGGGGAAAACACCATCGCCCGCGGCGTCGCGGATTCCCCCGGCATCGACGGCGTCGTCGTCCTCGAAAACCAACAAATCCCGCCCGGCGAATTCGTCACCGTCGAGATCACCGCCGCGGACGAACATGACCTCTGGGCTGTTCCGGCGTAGAGGATCGTAGGACTCTCGCGTGGCGGCTGATTTCATGGTGGATTTTCTAGCGAAGCTAAAAATGGGTTGTCTTTCCGGAGAAAGACATGCGGCGCAACGCTCTGGTATTCAGGCCGAGGCCATGGATTCCCGCGTGCGTGGGAATGACGGGCGTCATTCGGGCTGAGTGGAGCGAAGACCCGGAATCCACGGCGAACACCAAAACCATTCCCCCACTACTTTGAAGCGGTGAGGAATCGTTGAGCCGTATTGCTTGCAGAATCGTGGGGTTCACGCGCAGAAGTCTCATTTCACCGTCAATTTTCTGACTGAGCGAAAAAACGGACGCTCGCAAAGCCTGTCAAGCCTTATCGAACCCGATCGCACGGGTTGGCTCGTTGAGCCCCATGACAAAACACAACTGGCCGCGACACTGGAACTGGCGCTGAGTCTGTCGGCCAGGAAATACAAACACATCAGCAGCCTCGCGCGTCGCAAAGCCGAATGTCTGTTCGACCGGCGCAACAACATGAGAAGCCTGAACGCCCTGTTTGCAACCCGAATGGCGACTCTCCGGCTTTCTGGCCAGGCCCCGGAAAATCCGGGTTGACAACTCGAAGCGTCCGGCCTAGACTAGAGAAGTGGGATTAATTCCCACCATTGGGGCGGCAGCGAATACCAAAACAGAGGATGTAAAGATGCACTACCGCCAATTGGCAAAACCGCATCGCGATTGGAGAACGCCATGCTGATCCTCAGTCGTCGGATCGGCGAGACATTGATGATTGGCGACGATATCACCATCATGAACGAGCGAAGCAACCAGGTTCGCATTGGCGTCTCCGCCCCAGGGGACATTCCCGTTTATCGTGAAGAGATCTACCACAAGATCCACAACAACGAACAGGAGGAGAAAGGCGAGTAAAACCTCGGCCAAACGGAGAACACAACGGACGTGATTGCTCTCTAACCGGCGCAACCCGACTGTCGGCCCCTCAGTCATATCGGGTTGCCACGTTCCCGCCCGCAAAACGATCCCGGTTAAGAGCAATCACGACCCTTGTGCTCTTCCAAACGCCAACGTCCCCGCTTTTCCTTCGCCTGTCGTCATTGATGCCTCTTGCGATAAAGCATATCCCATTCAGGCCGCGCATCTTTTCGCTGACAGTTGCATTGAAAAAACTTGCCACGCACCCCGAGCGAGGTATTCTTTAACACAAAAAGTATAATAACCTGACATCGTCTCCCGCTACGCCAGCGCTTTCACGATCTCCCCAGCCTTGTCACCCGGACAGTACGCCAGAACCTCTCCACCAACCAGTCATGTAGACAAGGAACCCACGCCATCTTGCGTTACCCAGGCGTTACGTTTTTTTTCAACAAAAAAATTACA
>DRPO01000558.1 GCA_011330835.1 Gammaproteobacteria bacterium
AGACGCCCCCAGCTTCCCCGCCAACCGGCTCACCCTCATCACCCACTACCCCGCCTCCCAGGCCGCCCTCGCCCGCCTCCACCCCGACGGCCACACCGCCGCCCGGTTCGAACTCTTCTGGGGCGACCTGGAACTGGCCAACGGCTACCACGAACTCGCCAACCCCACCGAACAACGGCAACGATTCCAGCAAGACCTGCAACGCCGACAGGCCGAAGGGCTCCCCCCCACCCCGCTGGATCAACGCTTCCTCGCCGCCCTAGACGCCGGCCTGCCCGACTGCGCCGGCGTCGCCCTCGGCCTCGACCGGCTACTGATGAAACTGCTCGGCGTCGACGCCATCGAAGCCGTCCTCGCCTTCCCGCTGGATCGCGCCTGACGCGGAGCGCCGGCATCCCTGCCGGCAAAGACGCTTGGAATTTCAAAAAGCCTTTGTGTTGGCGCGGCTCCGCTTTGCCCAACATGCTGGCTTGCCGAAAATGACAACCTCTGCGGCATTTGCGAAACGCCTTTGCCGGCAGGGGCGCCAACCCCTTTTGACACCTCTCCCAAGCGACTTGTCATGAACAAATTGACATGCCGGGCAACACCCTCTAGAGTTTTCGTACCCTCAAAACGTAGTACACCATCATGAGTTCCATCGGCATCCGCGAACTGAGAAACAACCCCTCCCGCCTGACTCGTTCTCTGGCGCGGGACGACTACGTCTTCATCACCAAACACGGCAAGCCCATTGGGGTCGCGGTGCCGCTGAGCAACGACAACCTCCGCTTTGGTCTGACGGGCGCGACCGCGCTGCAAGCCTGGAAGCAAGGCGACATCTCATTGGGCAAGATGGCGGAACTGCTCGGAATGAACAAGGCGGATCTGCGTCAGACGCTATCCAGCATGGGGCTGGCCGTACTCAATGAAACTCCGGAAGAAGCGGCGGAAGAAGCCCGACATCTGCTGAAAACCTGAATGGAAATTATTGTCGCCGACAGCTCGCCGCTGATTGCATTACTGAATATCCACCGCCTGGAACTCTTGCCAGCACTGTTCACCACCATCATCGTTCCCCCGGCGGTCGCGAATGAAATCGAGCCCGGCGAACAACCAGACTCCCCCTGGTTTATGCTGAAAAAACGCGATTTCATTCGCATAGCGCACTGTAACGAAAACGATTCCCGTCTCACCATTCTGCGTTTACAACTCGACGCGGGCGAATCAGAAGCCATCCTGTTGGCGAAACAGCGAGGACTGCCGCTGCTGATCGACGAGCGTGGTGGTCGAAACATGGCGCGGGACATGGGGCTGAATATCGTTGGCCTGGTCGGCGTGCTGCTGGCCCTGAAACAAAAAGGGCGTCTCCCGACCAACAGCCTGATTGAAGTGGTAGAAACGCTGGAATGCGCCCGGTTCAGAATGAGCAAGGAACTGAAAGCATTGTTGTTGCAATAGCCGCTTTCGCGGGGATGACGGAGGGGGTCGGTGACGGAGTGAAACGCCCGCCGCAATCCTCCCCACACGCGTCGCTGGAGGCATTGCGACGCGCTTCATCTCGGGATACAGGGTGCGGGTATTTTCGCTACTATTGATACATCACCCATAGAATATGCCCCGTGGTTGTGTTTCTCAAGCCATGCTGTTGACGAGTGTTCACGGGCGGCTGAGCGTCAGCCGACTTGCCGAAAATGATGACCTTCGCGGTATTTCCGAAACGCCTTTGCGGCAGGGATGCTGGCGCTCCCCCCCGCTTCAATTGGGGCGATTTCCTTGCGACACAGCACGAAAAAGAAGCGCCCGGGGCGGGATATCTCACAGGATCGCGGAATTCTCGCGCAGGGATTTGATTTCACAGGCGCGTTTGTTGGGCACGCTACGCTTTGCCCAACCTCCAATATCTCGATGGGTAAATAACGCCCCTGAGTTTAGC
>DRPO01000559.1 GCA_011330835.1 Gammaproteobacteria bacterium
AGGGATCGGAGTACCGTCATGTCGCCCTGCTGTTGCCCTCCCAACCCAACCGTGTGCTGTCGCGCGAGCTGCTCTATACCGCCATCACCCGCGCGCGCGACGAACTCAGCGTTCATGGTGACGCGGGCGTCTGGCGGATGGCGGTGGAGAACCGCGTGCAGCGCCACTCCGGACTGGGCGAGCGCCTGTACGGAAAACCCACATGAAACGAGACTGAAGCGCGCGACCGTTATCGCATCGATCCGTTTCCGGCGACTGACGCACCACAAGCGTTCCAGCGATCGGGCTGGTACACTTCCGCCCATCCGATCCCAGACAGGAGCTCCATCGTGGAAGAAATCGAAGTAGATGTCGCCATCATCGGGTCCGGCACCGCCGGCCTCAACGCCATGGGCCGCGTGCGCCACGCGCGCAAAAGCTTTGTACTGATCAACGGCGGCGAAGCCGGCACCACCTGCGCACGGGTCGGCTGCATGCCATCGAAGGTGATCATCCAGGTCGCCGAGGACTTCCATCGCCGCACCGTCTTCAGCCGCTGTGGCATCGAGGGCGGCGACAGCCTCCGCGTGAACCTGCCGAAGGTAATGGAGTATGTGCAGGACATCCGCGACACCTTCGTCGATCGCGTGTTGTCGCACAGCACCGACCACCTCAGCGGCGCCGAGTTCATCCAGGAATACGCTCATTTCATCGAACCGACGCAGCTACAGATCGGCAACGACAAGCGCGTGCGCGCAAAAGCCGTGGTCATCGCCACCGGCTCGACGCCGATCGTCCCGGAAGCATGGCGCGCATTCGGCGATCGCGTTCTCACCACCGACGAATTCTTCGAACAAGAGACCCTGCCGCAAAGCATGGCGGTGATCGGCCTCGGCGTCATCGGCCTGGAACTGGGGCAGGCGATCCGCCGCCTCGGCGTCGAGGTCACCGGCATCGACCTGGCCGAAACCATCGGCGGCCTCAGCGACCCGGCGGTCGCCAAACAGGCTCTGGATATCATGAGCAAGGAATTCCCGATCTGGCTGGGCGCGGCCGCCGAGCTGTCCGAAACCGACGACGGTCGCATCCGCGTGCGCGCCGGTGACAACGAAGTGGTGGTCGACAAAGTGCTCGCCGCGATGGGCCGCCGCCCCAATCTCGATCATCTGAATATCGAGGCGCTGGGCGTCCCCCTGGACGACAAGGGCGTACCGCTGCATGACGAGCACACCGGCCAGGTCGGCGAGCTGCCGGTGTTCATCGCCGGCGACGTCAACGGTCACCGTCCGATCCTCCATGAAGCCGGCGACGAGGGCAAGATCGCCGGCCACAACGCCGCGCACTATCCCGAGATCACCGCATTCCGGCGCAAGCAGTGGATCGGCATCACATTCTGCGACCCCAACATCATCACCGTCGGCAAACGCTTCGAGCAACTCGATGAAGCCACCACCGCGATCGGCGAGATGCCTGTGGCGCCGGTCGGACGCGCGCTCATCATGGCCAAGAACCGGGGCCTGATCCGGCTCTATGCCGACAAAATCAGCGGTCGCTTCCTCGGCGCCGAGATGATCGCCCCAGCCGGCGAGCACCTCGCCCACCTGCTGGTGTGGGCACTGGAAAACCAGATGACCGTCGGCGCCATGCTGCGCATGCCGTTCTACCACCCGGTGATGGAGGAAGCCGTGCAGGCCGCGCTGAACAGCCTCTACGCCAAGGTAGAGCACAAGAACGACGGACCGCTCACCGAACTGGCACCGCTGTAAGGAGAAGACGCCTTCCGCCGGGAGGCGTCCGTTTCTCCGTCCCGAGACATCCTCTTCGTCGGAGAGCTTAGACAGCAACTTGCGGGCCGCCGCCAAGGTGCCTTCGAAGCGGTCTTCCTGACGCCCCTTCTCAATGCCCTTTTCAATACCATCCTTCCAACGTCGTAGGTGGTGCGCACCAGGGCGAATCGGCCGTCGAAGCGGACGGCTCCGCTGAGGATGGTCCGATCGCGATGGTCCTGGAAGCCGGCGGTGCCGGGTTGGCCGGTGGTGGGATGGTTTGGAAGCGGATGCCGCGTGGGTCGGGGCAGAGCGTGCCGTGGCACCAACCGAGAATGGTGTCGTTATCGCGCTGTTTGGGAAGCGCGCCGCCTCAGATCGGTTTGTTTTCGCGTCGCAACTGGCGGATCAGGTCGAGTTCCAGGCCAGTGGTCTCGGCGATCTCCTCATCCGTGAGCTTGGGCAGCAAGTTGCGAGCCACCGCCAAGGTGCCTTCGAAGCGGCCTTCCTGGCGGCCTTTTTCGATGCCCTTTTCGATGCTCTTTTCAATACCATCCTCCAGCCCCAGTTCGTAGGACGGCAGTTGGGTGCGGTCGATCTCTTTGAGCATGGTTTCGGCCTCTTTCAGTTCGTCTTTCAGATCGCGGTTGGTGGACAGCACTTCGAGCATGTCGAAGTAGCGCCGGAAGCCCTTTTCGTCTTCTCCGGTCCGTTCCTTCAGCTTCAGCACGATGTGGTTGACCACTTGTTGCGCGGGTTTGCCCTTGAAGTCGCACAGGATGGCCATCACGAGGGCGTCCGGCGTGCCCTGGTCGATCAGGGTCTGGCAGTCCACGCTGCGGATGTCGAACAGAGTATAGCAGTAGCGCCAGTCGGGGTGGTCGATGTGGTCGCTCATGGCCAGCGGGCGCTTGCCTGTGTAGACCAGGTATTGGCGCACGGGTTCCTTGGGCCACTGGAGCTGGATGTCGGTGTAGTAGCGCAGCATGCGCAGCGGCATTTGGGGCTGGTTGTCGTTCTGGAGTTCGATGTGCAGCAGGAAGGATTCGCCGCTGGCTCGCTGGCGCACGCGGGCGAGGAAGTCGGCGCGCCGGTCTTCGATGCGTTGTTCTTCGGTTTCGAGCAGTTCGAGGTGGTCGGGGTCGATGTCGAGGCCGAGCAGGAGGTTGGCGAAGTCTACGGTGATCTGGCGCAGGATGTCTTTGCCGATGATGTCTTTTTTGCCCACGGGCGCGAGGGACGGTCGCAGTGGCCGAAAATTCATAGACGACGGGTATGCTACGCGACAGAGGACGGTGACGGCTCCGGGGCTTTCGCCCTGATTCCCAATCCGGCTCCCATAACCACCCGACAGGGAACTCAGTCCGG
>DRPO01000560.1 GCA_011330835.1 Gammaproteobacteria bacterium
CTTTCCGCGGCTTGTTTGAGGCGTCTGAGGATCAGCGCGGAAATTTTTTGCGGGGTGTATTCGCGATCCCCCAGAGGGATGTGGACATCCTCGCCCATTTTCCGTTTGATCGATTTGATCGTGCGCTCGGGATAGAGGACGTACTGGTTGCGCGCGGCGGCGCCGACCAGGATCTCGCCATCGTCGCTGAGGCCAACGAACGAGGGCAGCCTTTCCTGGTCATGCTCGACCTTGAGCACCCGGACTTCGCCGTCCTGAACAATGGCGACCTCTGAATTGGTGGTGCCCAGGTCAATGCCTATTATCGTATTACTCATGATTTTTCACTCCGGTTTACCACGACTTCGGCCAGCCTGAGCAGGTCATCGCCCAGCCGGTATCCGGCGACCAGTTCATCAACGACCACGCCGTCTTCACGGGCGGGGTCGGAGCGCAGTTCGGCGACTCGCATCCAGTGCGGATCAGGGGCTTTTCCGAGGGTGTCCAGGCGGGCGACGCCATGATCGGCCAGCATCTGTTCGACCCGCCGGAGGGTGATGTCCAGGCCTTCGCGCAGATTGCGGCGGAACTCCATCGTCCGGGGGATGCGCCGCTCGCGCCAGCCGGGCTGATACGCATCAATGGCGCCCACGGTCGATTCGAGACGATCCTTGAGATCCAGGATTTCCAGCAACAGCGACTTTTTCTTCCGGAGCCACTGTTCGGCGCCAAGTTCCCGCTCGCGGGACAAGTCCCCCGTCAGGCGCTGATTGTGCTCCCGCAAGGTGTCATACAACGCGCCGAACCGGGTGATGGCTTCCTTGACCTGCCGGGATTCGCGCTTGATTTCACTTTTGAGCGCGGCCAGCTCCGCGAACAGGCGGAACAGGTCGACCCGCTCCGGGCTTTCTGGCGCGTCCTCCGAATCTTCCGGCGAGGCCTGTCCCTGGCTGAGAAACTGGCGAAATTCCTCGACCAGGTTGTCGATCGACGGGGAATGGGTATTATCGTTCATCGCAATAGCGCCTTCAGGGTATTCAGATCCGGGCGTTGACAGGGTTTGCCCTGATCGCGAAAGGCGACGGTGATCAAGTCATCCCGATCCGGCAGCGCCGCCTCGAACAGCTCAAAGGACAAACGCTTTTTCTCGGTTTCCAGTGTTTCGAAGGCTCTTCTGACCTGCTGGAACTTTTCCGGGTGACGGTCCGGCGGGTAGCGCCGCACCAGCGCCAGATAAGCCGTTTGCACCGCGTCATCGCTCAGGGCGGCGTTATCCCTCGGCAAGCCGAGTATGAGGTAAGGATCTTTCATTCGAACAGGTCCGGGGTGAAAAAGGCTTCGGAATCGTCTGCGAACGGCTTCGATCCGGCGCCGGGATTCGCCGGGATTTCATCCAGCAGATCCACCAGAAACGCTCTCAACCCGGCAATGCCGCCCTGGGCGAGAATACTCCGCAAAGCCTTCTCGCCCAGCATCGGGGTAAACATTGTAATCAAGGCATTGGCGGACATGCTGGGTATCGAGGCCCTGATCATGTCGAGCTCGCTTGGCGGCGTGAAAGGCGAGTCTTCGGAGATGCCGGAAAAAACATGCTCCTCGTAACGCTTTTCGGCCCAGTCGAGAAGCTCCTCGACCCGATTCATAAACGCGCCGCCTTCGAACCGCGCGGCGCGGGCGCAGCGCTCCTCCAGCCGATCCATGGCGTCCGGCCCCAGCCTGTCGACGCTGGCGGCAAGATAGGCTTCGAACAGCGGGTTGTCGGGCCAACGTTGACAGGCCTGTTTGGCGTAAGCCCCCAGCAAGTGGGGGTTGTCCACTCGCACCCAAAAGCCGCAAAGCTGTTCAAAAGCCTTGCGAGAGAAATCCAGCCGCGCGCTTTTGGTCAGCGCGGGTTCCAGCCATTCGATCGTCTCGTGAGCCGGGGAGACGCCATCTTCATCCAGATACTGGGCGACCAGCGGCAGCAGAGCCAGAATCTCGTCCGGCGCTTCCGCCCCCTTTTGCCGCTTGACGCCAGCGCGCGCCAGCCAGCTCGAACCGTTCTGGCCATACAGGCTGGCCTCGTACAACAGGGTGAACTGGGCGCGAATCGAACCGCCCAGACGTTGCGCCGCGCGGCGCAGCAAGCGATCGCGCTCGGCCTTGCCCGATTCCGCCTCGGCGGCGACGCTTTCGAGCAGGTCGGCAACCGCCAGTGGATGATCCTCATCCCCCCAAAGCCGCGCCTGCTCGATCTCGTTTCTCAACAAATGCCATTTTTTGGTTTTGATCTGTTTCCGGGCGTGCGACAAATGGGCCTGTTGCAACAACCGCCGCGCTTCCCTGTTGATGGGATCCACCGCGAGAATTTTCTTCGCGTACCCGGCGGCCTTCTTGAACGCCTTGCCGGCCACCGCCACCCGAATCGCCATGAGCAACATTTCGATGTCGTCCGGGTAGTGAGCCAGCCCCAGTTTCAGCGTTTCGCGCGCGGATTTGAGCTGATTCACCTCAAGATAATGGGTCAGCAGCTTGAAATAGGTCGGTGGATCCCAGGGATCCAGGTTCAGAGAGCAGCGCAAATTATCCGCGCCGTTTTCATTCAACGGAGACCCGGTGAGCTTGTTAAGGCTGTCGACGATATGCCGCTGCACCACGGCGACGGCGAGGTCGCTACGATTTGGGCTGTCGAAGAGTTCCCAGATATACTCGCACCAGGCGCGGTCAACATCGCCGGGCAACAGATGGGGATCTCGCAGCGACATCAGCGCGATTGCCCGCAGCCCTTCCACTCTGTCCAGCGGACCAAAACGCTTGTTGTATCGCGCCAGCGTCAGCGCGCCGCGCCGCGACGACGTCCCTCCCTGAATCACTGCGTTGAGCGCGGCGGTCGCGAGATACTCCGGCGCGAGATCCCGAAAACTGGCGCAGAACTGGAACACCATTACCGGCGAGGGTTCCTCCGGCAGGGCGGACAGCTTCTTGCGCAGCGCGCGCTGGGCGGTCGGCCACCCCCGGATTTGCTCGATCAGCTGCTGCTCCTCCAGGCTCAACGCGCCCAGCCGGGGCAGCAATTCGGGCGGCTCAAGAAGCGTCATCCCGGCGGCGTGGGCCAATGGATAAAATGGCGATGATTCGTCAATCCGCCCCAGGCCGTCGCGCGCCTTGTCCGGAGCTGTCTCCAGATCCAGCATGGCGAGCGCGCAGACGCGCAAGTCGCGATAGGGTGATCGAAAAGCGATTTTTTTCGCCAGCCGCCGCGCGCGGTCATCATCGCCTTCGCAGTAAGCCTCAAGAAGTTCGCTGGCGGTTGGAAAATCAACGGCCACCGGGTCGTCGGGCGGCAGGGATGCGATCAACCGTTGTCCCTCGGCAAGGGCTCTGGCGGCCAGTCGGGCGCTCAACTCGCGCAAATCCGGCGGCGCTTCTCCGGCGCGCAAACGCAGATACCGGGAGATCGCCTCGGCGTTTCGTCCCACGGCCAACAACAAAACGCCATATCGGGGATGATCGAGAGAAAAGCCGGCATCCCTGGCGGCCGCCTCCCAGGCGGAGACAGCTTCCCGGTTTTTACCCGCTTCCACCAAAGCGTCAATGTGCGATGCGTACGCGGATTTCAGGCGCCGCTCGCGGTCGGGTTGCGGATCCGCCTTCAACAACGCCTTCAGATCAGCGATCGCCTCCGAATAACGTCCGCGCTCCAGACTTTCAGAGGCCCTGGCTTCCCGCTGAGGCAGGGACAAGGCGCGCCTGGATCTGGGCTTTCTTTTCTTGTGTTTGCGTTTTCTGGTTGCCAAGAGGTGGGGGTGAAACAGTTGCTGGGAAAACGTTTAAGGTTAAGTGGGCTCAGAGTACTCAAAAGTTCCTTGAGCCGGGGTTATTGCATCGTGTCGCAATTGGTATATTCGGACAAATATAGCATTGTTAAGGGATCCCGGTCGAGCCTTTCCGCGGTCGTTGGATTGTCGGCTTGACGCTTAGCAAAAGCCTGCCTAGACTCCTCAATGTGAAACAAGTGACGTGACTGTTCATGTCTTCAAAATATCGAGTTTGAACGCAATTCACGCAACAGGAATTCGCCCCTGGAAGGTCACTGCCAAGCATAAGGATAAACAGGACGCCGTTCATTCTCCTGTATTACCGCCGACGATAATTGGAGGATATCTTGAGCATTCGTTTAGTTCTCGGGTTGGGCCTGCTCGCATTCGCTTTCTTTCATTCCGGAACCGCCAACGCGCGGGATTCCGATCAATCTCCCCCGTACAATCATTCCATCGCTCAGACGCCGCATCCGGGAGATGGGCCGGGGGCCGCAAAGGAGTCCGATATTTCAACCTGATGAGCCTGCACGGAGCGCGCGTCCGGCACGATAC